>JAGNNG010000118.1 GCA_017990795.1 Deltaproteobacteria bacterium | reverse complement strand
GACTTTTTGGAGGGCTTATAAACGATGGTGCGCTGCGGCTCGGCGGGTGGCGGCGGAGCCTTGGGCGGCTTGCGCGCGGGCGCGTGTCGGCCTATTTGACTCAGGGTTGGAAAGTGCTCGGCTGCGTTCGGGCTTTCGCGGCACAAAAATAGGCAGGCGGCTCGGACCTCGCTGTAGCTTCTGCCTAGCAGGACGGCGCTGCGTAGCTGCAGGTTGAGCAGCGCTTTTTCTTCCGGCGGCGCATTAAGCCCGCGACCCTGACCACAACAGTCCAGCAGCTGGTCCGAGAGCCGCGCCGCCAGCGAGCCATCCCCGGCCCGGTAGTGGGCCGTGGTGCCGCGTAGGGCGTTCTCATAGCGGTCATACAGCGTCGAGCAGCTCAGGAGGTCCGCCGCCAGATCCTGGTAGCCGTTGCTGGTGCGCAGGACCGCCAGCTCTGGCCCCACGAGGGCGTGTTCTGCAAAGTGAAACTCCAGCACGCGTGTCATCTGCTTGCGCAGGCGTAGCGCCGCATCCAGAACTGTGAGTGGCACCTGCTGCTCATGTACCGTCGGGCGTAGCTTCTCTATCTGCGAGCGAAGATGCCAGGTCGCCCCTACCAGATCGCGAAGGTCATGATAGTGAGCCATGTCAAATAGGTTCACTTTGGCCAGCAGCTCTAGCTTGGCGACCAGCAGCTGCTTTTCGATGTAGTGCAAGACCCCGAGGATGGTCAGCGCCGCTTGCCGGGGCTGAAAGTTTAGCGGTACCACCTGGGTTCTGGGCAGCGCCTGTAGCTTGGGCAGCAGCAGGTTGAAGGACGCCTCTGCGGCGCTGGCGGATAGCGGCGGCGTGCTCTGGTCTTCTGCGGGCGGCTTCTGGCTGTCCTCAGATTTAGGGTCAGCGCTTGGTCTACTGCGAGGAATCAGGACTACGTAGGGTTCATCAAGCTGCGTCATGGCCCTCTTTTACCAAGGGTTTGTCCGTCGCTAGCAAGTGGGAAGAACCGGTATTTTGCGTTTTGCGCGCAGTAGCCAATTTCGAGCCGTGATTACCAGTTCAGATATCGCAGAGGGGTATTCGCCGACGCTGAACGAACGTAAAAGCTAGTAACCGGTGCGGGGACCGTAATCGACGCGGCGCAGGGTGAGGCCGTGGGCAGGAGCCGTCGGGCCGGCTTGGGTGCGATCGCCGCTTTGTAGCAGGCTTTGGACGTGCTCGACGGTCATGCGGCCTTTACCAACCTGGATCAGGGTGCCGACCAAGATGCGCACCATGTTCTTTAGGAACGCGGTGGCCTCGACCTCTAGATGGATGACCGGCTCGTCGGAAACCGGGGTTAGGATCTGCAGACTGCGGAGCCAGCGGCGGGTGGTCTTACGCTCACAGTCGGCGGCGCGGAAGGCTGCGAAGTCATGGACCCCGGTCAGGACCGCAGCGGCGGCGCGCATTTGCTCTAGGTCGAGGCGCGCCGCCACATGGTAGTGGGTGCGCGCGTGCAGTGGCGAGTAGGTCGGCCCGTTCCACAGCTGATAGCGGTACATCTTGCCGCTGGCCGAAAAGCGCGCGTCAAAGTCGTCGGCCACCACCTGCGCATCCAGCACCGCGATCGAGTCTGGCAAGTGGTGATTGGTGCCAAAAATCAGCGCCCGCAGCGGCAGGGGCTTATCGATGCGCGCGGTCACGACCTGGCCGAAGGCATGCACGCCTGCATCCGTTCGTCCGGCGGCGCGCACCGCGATGGGCTGACCACACAGGGCCAGCAGGGCCTCCTCCAGCGACTGCTGCACAGAGGGACCGCTGTTCTGACGCTGCCAGCCGACAAAATCGGTGCCGTCGTAGCTGACGGTAAAGCGAATGTTGGGCATAAGGTGCCCCTGTGCTTTAGCGATACCTGCCTGCCGAATGCAAGAAGTTCAGTTACGATCTGGCCCCATGGCGATACAGCGTGGAGACGTCGGGGCCTTGGTGCGCAGCTGGCAAGAGTTTCTGGTGGCGCAAAAGCTGCTGCAGGTAAGGTCGGTGACGGGCAGCTTTGATGCGGTGACGCAGGCGGCGACGATCAAGTATCAGCAGCGCAAGGGGCTTACGCGCGATGGCGTGGTCGGCTCGGGGTCGCTGCGTGCGGCCAAGGCGGACGGCTGGTCGGGAGTGGTGGAGCAGCCGCAGTACTCGCTGCTGTACGGTCTGCAAGCGGCGGCGTTTGACGATGACATCGAGCATCCACACGCGCTGGTTCACATCCCGCCGCGCTTTGACTTTGATCGGCTAAACGTCGTGATTTACCTGCACGGCCTGGGTAACAACGTCGAGAATGTGGCGCGCGCAAAGCCTTTAAGCAGCAAGACGCCGTGCGCGGACTTGATTGGGCACCTGGGGCGCGCTGGAAAAAATGCGCTGCTGGTGCTGCCCGAGACCAAGTACAACGCCAATAGCTCTGACCCCGGGCGGCTGGGCGAGCCGGGCGGACTGCGGGCGCTGCTGGCTGAGGTACTGGCGCTGCTGGCAAGCAGGCTACGTCAGAGCAAGCTGACGGTGGAACAGCTGCAGCAGGTGTGTTTGGTGTCGCACTCGGGCGGCTATCGCGCAGCGGCGGCGATGGCAACCGAGGGCGGGGTGGCGGTGCAGGAGCTGTACTTACTCGACTCGCTGTACGGTCAGGACGAGCTGTTTACCCGCTATCTGGAGTCGCTGCTCAGCGAAGTTCAGCCTGGGGCCGCCGGTCAGTCAGAGCGCCTCTCGCAGCGGCGCTTTGTAACCTTGTATACGCGCGATGGCGGGACGTGGGAGCGCTCGGTGAAGATGCAGCAGGCGGCGCGCGCGCTGCTACAGAAGTTTGGCGCCGACGAGAGCTGGCTGCGGGCAGAGTCCAAGCCGGTGCCGCCTGCCGCAGTGCCGTGGGGGGCGCCGCTGCTCTTGCAGCCGGTGGCAGCCGCGCACTCCGACTTGCCGATTCAGCTGTGTGGATCGCTGCTTAAAAATAGCGCGCTGCCAGCCATTTAGGTGGCGCTGGGCCTCGGGCTCGGCTGTCAGTGCGACGTGCTACACCCTTTGTGTGGGCCGGTAGTTCCTTTTGCCCACAGAAAAGAGGGGTCCTGCATGAAGGCACAGACACAGTTGGTTCCGTCCAGGTTGGCTCAGCTCGGCAACGATCATGGAGGCTTGCGAAGAGCGCGTCGCCCAGGTGCTGGAGGGCTCTTGCTGGCGTCGCTGCTGTCGGTGGTAGGTTGCGGCTCCCCAGAGCCTGAGGTGGAGCCGGGCTCGCCGCTGGCGCTGGCGGTCTATCCGTCGCATCCGCGCGTGCCGCAGGATACCGAGGAGCAGCTGCGTATTGTTGGCACCTTTGCCGATGGCACCACCCGCGACCTGTCCAAGCAAGCGCGCTGGAGTGCGCAGGCCGTAGGTGGCGGCGCGGTGGCGATGCTGGCACCGGGGCTCTTGCCAGCTTCTCAACCCGGACAGCTGCAGGTGACAGTGCAGTACGGCGACACGCAGCTGCAGGTGCCAGTCGAGGTCAGCGCGGTCACATTTAAGTCGCTGGCCGTCAGTCCAAGCGGGCCGGTATTTGCCAAAGGGACGACGCAGCAGCTGGCGGCGACTGGCACGTACTCAGATGGCAGCACCAAGGATCTGACGACGCAGGTGTCGTGGTCGGTGATGGATGTTATGGGCAGCGGAGTGGTCTCGGTGGACGGCAAGGGACTGCTGCTGGGCAAGTCGGTGGGCAAGGCTGCGGTCAGCGCTCGCTATCGAACGAAGACCGCAACCACGACGGCAGAAGTCACTGCCGCGGCGCTGACTGGGCTTGGCGTCAGTCCCAGCACTCCGTCGATTGCCAAGGGAACGTCGCAGGCGTTCAAAGCGATGGGCACCTTTACCGATGGCAGCACGCAGGAGATTCCCAGCGGCGTCACCTGGTCGATTGCAGATCTGATCGGCTCCGGCGTTGCGACCATTGATGCGGCGGGAGTTGCGACCGGCAAAGCGCTGGGCAGCTCGACGGTGACTGCGGCTTATATGGGCAAGACGGCGGCAGCGACTCTGCAGGTGACGGCGGCGGCGCTGTCGGCGCTGCGCGTGGACCCAAGCCCGGCCAAGCTGGCCAAGGGCGTGCGCAAGCAGTTCGCGGTGCTGGGCAGTTACACCGATGGTAGCTCGCTGGATCTGACGGCGATGTCGGTGTGGAAAGCGGTCGATGTTACAGGCGCGGGCGTGCTGTCAGTGACGGGCGCTGGTCAGGTGACGGCACTGTCCCCAGGAACGGCCAAGCTGTCCGCAACCTATCTAACAGAGACGGCGGTGGCGGAAGTGGAAGTCACCCCAGCTGTGCTTAATGCGCTGGCGGTGGCTCCAAAGACGATGAGCCTGTCGCGGACTGCCTCACGCGCGGTGCAAGCGGTGGGGAGCTATAGCGACGGCACCAGCCAAGATCTGTCGAGCATGGTCAGCTGGTCGGCGGTGGATGTGACGGGCAGCGGTGTGGTCTCTGTGGACGCCAAGGGCGTGGTCACAGGGCGCAGTTTGGGTACGGCCACGGTGACCGCCAGCTATTTGGGCCTTTTGGACAGCAGCGCAGTCACGGTGGTGGACGGCTTTGTAAAGGTGCCATCGGGCACGACCAACAACATCTGGAGCCTGTGGGCTGCGGCAGAAGACGATGTCTGGGCCGCTGGAGCCGGTGGCACCCTCCTGCACTGGAACGGTACCAGCTGGAGCGCAGTCGCCAGCGGTCGCACCACCACCTTCGTCAAAGTGTGGGGAAGCGGGGCGCGCGATGTGTGGTTTGTCGACCAGAACTGCGGCCTTCTGCACTGGAACGGGACGGCCATGGCGTCTAGCTCACTATCGCTGGGCAGCTGCAACACGGCCTACGGTACGGGGCCGAATGACTTCTGGGTCTCTGGACTCTTAAGCCTGGCGCGCTGGAATGGCACTACCTGGACCACGGTGTCTGCTGGCTTTCCTTTTCCGCTGTTTACTGGCAACGCGATGTGGGGCAGCAGCCCCACGAACTACTGGGCGGGAGGCACCAGCGGTTTTCTGCAGCACTATCAGGGCAGCAGTTGGTCGTTTGACACGTTCCTTGCCAATGATGTGCAGGGCCTCTGGGGCTCAGGCAGCAGCGATGTCTGGGCGGTGGGCGCGGCTGGCTCCATCTATCACTACAACGGCAGTGCTTGGACGGGGTATGCAAGCGGCGTGACCGGATCGCTGATTGATGTTGGGGGCTCTTCCAACAAGGATGCGTGGGCAGTTGGAGCTACGGGCATGGTGCTGCGCTGGGATGGCAGCAAGTGGGCGACGGTAAAGGTAGATACAACCCAGAACTTGTTTGCGACGGCGGTGCTGCCAAACTCAGTGTGGGTGGCTGGCGTAGGCGGTGAGATTCATCGTCTAGCCCGATAGTTTCCGCGACCTTAAAGTGAGCTAGTGCCAGGGGCCAGTGAAGAGCTGGCCCTTGGCACTAGTTTTTGACGCGTGCAGCGCTGACTTGTTCCGCAAGCGCCAACAGCTGCGACAGCACCTGTGGATCGAGCGTGGCGAGCAGCTCTTGGGCGCGCTGCTGCGCGGGAGGCTGCGCGGTTCCGTTGTTGCTGCTGGCTGGGGCATCTGCAGTGCCATGCAGGACGCCGTGACCGTGGCCGGCGCGACCGCCATGTTCAGCCCCGTGCGAAGTATCCAGCATATCGAGCACGCGCGCGGTCTGGGCATTGCGCACCGAGTTGGGCTGCGCATAGTGTCGCTCGGTCATTGCAAACGAGCCGTGACCCAAGCTGGCGGCAACGGCATCGGCGACGGCGCCGGACTCGATGGCCAAGGTCGCGTACAGACCGCGCAAGCTATGCGGACACACGCGCGGCACGCCTGCTTTGGCACACACCCGCGCCACCGCCGTATGTAGCGTCTGCCGACGATGCGGCTGGCCCGTGCGACCGCGCCCGAACAGCGGATCTTCGGGCTGCAGTCCCTCAATCATCTTTAGCAGGTGCGGCTGCAGCACCTCGGGCACGCGCAGGTGGCGCTTGGCGTTGTGCGTCTTGCCGGCATCAATCCACAGCACGCGGCCATGATCATCGACATCGCGCGCCGTACGCAGCAGCACTTCACTTGCGCGCAGTCCCAGCAGCAGCGCCATCAGCGCCGCCAGCGCCATCATGTCGTTGTTCTCGTTGTACAGACCCAGCGCAGTTTCGGCAAAGCGGCGCGCTTCATCGATGCGCAGCTGCGGCTTGCCGGTGCGCACCTTGCCCGTCGGCTGCACGCCTTTGAACGGACTCTCTTTGACGTAGCCTTGCTTGACCGCCCAGTTAAAGAAGCTCTTGGCCAGGCCCAGGTAGAAGCGCTGCGT
>JAGNNG010000117.1 GCA_017990795.1 Deltaproteobacteria bacterium | reverse complement strand
TGTCGCCGCGTAGGCCCTTAGCCACCATCTGACGAATGATGTCGGGGGTGTTGAAGGTCTCGCGCGACTCGTCAAAGGGGAGGTTGTCGTAGCAGTTCTGGGCGACGTCGATCACGGTGTCCAGACCGACCAGGTCGGCGGTGCGGAACACGGCGCTCTTGGGGCGACCCAGGGGCGGGCCGAAGATGGCGTCGATCTCTTCGACGGTAAAGCCTTGGGCCAGGGCCAGCTTAATAAGGCCCATCATGCCGTGGGTGCCGATGCGGTTGGCGACGAAGTTTACGGTGTCTTTGCCGTAGACGATGCCCTTGCCCAGCGTGGTCTCGCCAAAGCGGGCCACTTGCGCGAACAGCTCGGGGTCGGTATCGACGCCGGGGATAAGCTCAAGCAGGCGCATGTAGCGCACGGGGTTAAAGAAGTGGGTGACCAGGAAGCGGCTGCGCATGCTGGCCGAGCGGCCTTCCATCAGCTTGGCAATCGGCAGCCCCGAGGTATTGGACGCCACCACCGAGTGCGGCGCGAGCACGGCTTCGAGGCGCTGATACAAGGCGCGCTTGATGGTCAGGTCTTCGCGCACCACCTCGATGATGAGGTCTTGCTGGCCCGCTTCGGCTAGATCGTCCTCTAGGTTGCCAACGCGGATGCGCTCTAGGTCGCGGGGGTGAAACAGGGCGGCAGGCCTGGAGGTCTTTAGCTTGTCGAGCGCGCCCAGCGAGAACTTGTTGCGCGCGCGCTTGTCGGTGCCACCAGCAGCAGCGACGTCCGGCGGCACGATATCAAGGAGTAGTACGTCTAGCCCCGCACCTGCGAGGTGTGCGGCAATGCCGCTACCCATAACGCCAGCGCCTAGTACTGCTGCCTTGCGAAAGCGCCGGTCCTGCTTTTCCCGAGTCTCCATCACACTTCCCTCCGAGGAATTTTGGTGTCGGAGTCTATCACGGAAGTGGCGCAGAAGTGGCGGCCAGCACGTAAGTCAGGAAAGGTGGAGGTATGCCTTTGTCTTTAGAAGAGAAGTCTGATGCGGTGTCAGCGGTTGCGGTCGAGCCTCAAGTGGCGCAGCTGCTGGCGGATACGTCGCTGCCTGAGCCGGTGCGACGCTTTTTGCAAAGTGGCGCGACGCTAGAGTCCATCTACCTGGACGCCGAAGGACGCTGGTTTCACCAAGGCGAGCCATTTGTAAATGAGGCACTGGCGCTGCTATTTACGCGCTCTCTTGTGCGCACGGTGGGTGGCACCTGGATGCTGTCGATCCCGCCGTTTAGCTACCCAGTGCAGGTCTTGGACACGCCACGCTTTGTGCGCAGCGTACGCCTTGAGCCCGCCGCGCCTGGGTCGGATAAGCAGCAGGTGTGGCTTCTATTATCGGACGACACCGAGGAAGCGCTGCAGCCCCAGACTCTACGCTACGTCGAGGATCGCGGCCTGTACTGTCAGCTGCACAGCGGCCTTTGCGCCCGGCTGCTACGACCGGCCTACTTCTCCTTGGCCGAGCACCTAGAGCCCGTGGGTAGCACCGAGCCGCCTTCCAGTTACGAGCTGACGCTGGGTTCGTCGCGTACGCCGGTGCCAGTGTGTAGCTGGCCCGAGGCTCGTGAGCGTGCGGAGACGACTGCGCCCGCGAGCATTCTTTAATGGCAAGGCGAAGGGTGGGGGCTTGCGCCTGCGATTGCCGCATTGAATGGCGCACAGTCAGGTTGCAGGGGTGGCGGGGTCGGCTTCTTGAGGGCTGCTGGCGGGCCAAAATCGTAACGCGCCGCGTTGCGCACCAGGCCGCACAACTGGGCGTAGTCTCCGCCGCTGGATAGCCTTACGGCTGCGCTCGCATAGACTCGGCATCGTCCTTGCGCTAGCTGACTTTCGGAAACGGAGTCACTGCATGCCAGAACCCCAGCCAGCCCGACCTCGACATCAGCTTGGAGCCCTTAGTACGGCTTCAGCGCAGCCGACATCTTTAGGTCAGGCCCCGGTTCCGCGATTCAGTCCGCACTCAGCTCGTCCGCACAGCGCCCGCGCCAGTCGCAGCGCTCGAGTGCGCGCCTCGGAGAGCTTCCTTACAAGTCCCGCCCTGTCACCTTCTTTGCGCGATCACAGCGCAGAAGGCTTCGCAGCGCAAAGCGGCTTACGCACCCAAAACCGCTTACCGTACCCAGCGATCCTGCAAAAGTGTTTAGGGATCGCGTTTTCCTGCACCGCTTGGATTTTATTTTTGGCCGGACTTGCGCACTTTGTGATTGCCGCACTGCACAATCAAGCTGGCGAGCTGGGTCTGGGCCTGGACTCGACGGTGGGCGGCGCAAAATACTGCTTGGCGAGCTTCGCTCTGGCCGGCATCGGTTTGCCGCAGTGGGTCAGAGGCAACCGCCGCCTGGCCGCCGCCGTCCGCCGCTAGCTGATATCGACATAGCTAGCTTCGCTGTACATCGACACAACGCCTTATTGATATCTGTTACGCGTGGGTTGCTACCGCTGCTGCGGCCTGGTCGCCTCCCCGCAGACCGTCCTAGTGCCTGCCGCGTGACTCGGCGATGGGCACATAGGTCAGCTCTAGTACGCCGCCGAACGGGTTTTCCGTGCCAGGGCTAGGCAGCTGCGCGCCGACCGAGACCTGCACTCGTGGACCAAGAAAGGCGACCAGCCCTACGACGGCGACGCTGATATTGTTGTTGCCTATTACCCAGTCGGCTAAGAGCGACAGCTTTTCGGGCACCAGCGGGATTTCCGCCCCGAGCAGGCCCCCGATGGGAAGGCCGCTGCCTACAGCGCTGCCGCTACCCAGGTAGACGCCGACTACATACGAGCCCCAGTTCCGGGGAGCCTCCCAGCGGGTCAGGCCCCAGCCGAGGGTGACTAGGCCACTGTGCTCAGTTTGCATCTCGCCCACGCCTGCTGCACCTCCAACAAATACGGTGGCCCAGGACGTAGGCTTTAACGCGACGCTGGCGTGGGCCAGGATCGAGCTGGCGTAAAGCCCGGTGCTGGGCGGCTCGGTGGGGTGATAAAGCGGCACATGAAGCACATTCATGCCGACTTCGAGCCACGGACCAAGACCGTACGCCAGGGAGGTGTTCGACTCGCCCTCATGCTGGCTAAGTGTCAGCTGCTCTTGGGCGAACACCTTACCAGAGGGCGTAAGCAGACCAGCCGGGACGTTAAAGAGGCTTTGTTGGCAGATGCCCTCTGTGGGGATGAGCAGGATGGCGAGGAATGCGGTGGTTAGTTGGAGCCAGCGGTGCAGCATGAGGTCACTTATGGCTGTGGCGAGGAGTCGCTTTATGAAAAAGAATTAATTATTTTTCAGCACCTGCAAGTACCACTGATTGAAGGGAAATGGCTGACTGTCGCATGAATATTTCTTCACAATTTGCGCCGTCGTAGCGGCAGTGGCGCAGTGGCTCTGGCCTAAGCGTCGAGTGACTGATTGGAGCTTGATGCGCCCGCAGGCTGGCCACAGAGCAGCCCCGTTTAAGGTGCCCGCTTCATGGGCTTGCGTGGCGTTTCTGCTGGTGTGGTTTTTTGGGGGAGGGACGACTGCTGGGGAGAGAAAGTGTTACCGCTGCGTGCCGGGATAGGCATTGAGGGCGAGGCCGATTAGCTCCACTGCGCGGCGGAGTGGCTTTTCGCCGAGGACGTAGGCGATGCGGACCTCGTTGTGACCGGCGCCGGGGGTGCGGTAAAAGCCGGGGCCAGGGGCGAGCATGACCGTCTCTTTTTCGTGCTCAAAGTCGGTCAGCAGCCACTCGCAGAAGCGCTCTGCAGAGTCCACCGGTAGGCGGGTCATCAGGTAAAACGCGCCTTGCGCCTCGGGAGCAAAGACGCCCGGCAGCTTCGCCAGCTCTTCCATCAGGACGTCGCGGCGACGGCGGAACTGCTGCAGCATGCCCGCGATAAACTCGCCGGGTTCTTCTAGCGCGCCCATGCCGCCCAGCTGGCCCAGCGTGGGGGGCGACAGGCGGCTCATGGCAAAGCGCGTGGCCGCATCCATGACCTCGGTGACTTTGCTCACCATGCAGCCGATACGCGCGCCGCAAGCCGAGAAGCGCTTGGACAGCGAGTCAATAATCACCGTCACTTCGGCAGCACCGGGAATCTGCAGCACGCTCTCGGGGCGACCGCTGCCGCCGTAGACGAAGTCGCGATAGACCTCGTCGCAGATCAGCATCAGACCGCGCGCCTTGCACAGCGCTACTACTTCCGTCAGAGCCTCGCGGGTATAGACGGTGCCGGTGGGGTTTGAGGGGTTGCACAGCAGGATTGCGCGGGTGCGCGGGCCGACCGCTTCAGCAAACGCGGCGGGCGAGGGCAGGGCAAAGCCGTTTTCGATGCGCGTGGGCAGCGCTTTTAGGACCGCGCCCGCCATCAGGCTGAACATGCCGTAGTTTGGGTAGTACGGCTCGGGCGTGATGATCTCGTCGCCGGGATCGCACAGCGCCAGCATCGCAAACAGCAGCGCTTCCGAGCCGCCCGTGGTCACCAGCACATCGCTGTCCAGGATCGGCACCGCCAGCCCCAGCCCGTTGTAATAGCTGGCCAGCGCTTGGCGATAAGGATAAAGCCCTGCCGACGGGCTGTAGCTTAGGACCTCGCCTTGCGGCAGGCGGGCGCGCTCTAAAAACTTGGCCGGCGTCGCGATGTCGGGCTGGCCGATGTTGAGGTGATAGATCTTAAGTCCGCGCTCGCTGGCTTTGCGGGCAAAGGGCTCAAGTTTGCGGATCGGGCTGGCCGGGGCGTTCTTTCCGCGCTCAGAGAGTCGTGAGCGGGCACCGGACGAGGCCAAAGAAGACGAAGGAGGCGAAGCGCTGGTCGGCATAGATACATCGATTATCACAAGAGACGCAGGTGCCGATACCGGGGATGAAGATACCCAGTCAGCGCGGCTACATTGACCCGTCTGCTTGCGCTGCGATACCGTCAGAAGCTATGGGCTCCTTTGATCGTCTCCTCCGGTATCGCTTTGGGGTAGGTCTTGTGGGTGTGGCGCTTGGCTTTGCGGGCTGCAGCAAAGGTCCGCAGGGTCCAGGCATCAAGTTTCAGCTGGCAGAAAATGCGCGAGCGGGCGGCTGTCGCAAGACCACCGGCGAGGGCATGCCGTATAAGCCGCTGCTTCGCGACGGTACTTTGCGCTTGTCGGTGCTGCGGCGCGACCAAGACACGCGGACGCTGCACTGCGATCTGGTCGCCGAGGTTCCCGCCGAGAAGCCCAACATCGACTTGGGCTCCGTGGATCGGACGCGGCTCGACTTGTTCGCCGAGCTGTTTGACAAGACCGGGAACCGCATCTACTCGGGAGCGGCGCTTAGTAACGCCAGCACCGGGATGGATGGGCAGCCGCAGGTGGTGACGCTGTTTCCGGTGGCCGACTGGGGCTGTCCGGCGGGCGCTCCGGTCACGGCGCGGGCGTTTCACTCGGCCACGATGCTTCCTTCCGGCGAGGTGCTGATGCTGGGAGGCATCGCTGCAGTGAGCGGCAATGGCCCCGACGTCTTTGGCGTACTGGCCAGCCCCGAGGTTTATGACCCACGCAAAGGTGTATTTACGGCGCTTACCGGTGCTGCGGCGGTCAAGGCGCGAGCCTTTCATCAGGCAGCGGTGGTCTCGGCGACGGATACGCAGGTTCGGATTCTGGTCTACGGCGGGCTGACGGCGACGGCTAACCAGGCGGTACTGCTGTCAGCGGATAAGCCGACGCTGTTCCGGCTGGCTCCCACTGGAAATGCAGAACCGGCGGGGGCTGAGCTTCTGACCTATGACGTCGCCAATCGAACGCTAACCACCGAAGTCGTGGACACAGGCACTCACAAAACGGGCTTTGCGGGCGGGACGGCTCTGCCTGGTGGGGGCCTGCTGGTGATGGGTGGTGGCAGCTTTGTGCCCAGCGGTACCGTCAGCCGCAGCAACCCAATTGATCTCACCAAGAACACCGAGCTGGTGGTTGGTACGCTGGCGCAGGGCCAGAGCATGCCGACGCTGAGCTACTCTGCGATGACCGCGAAGCTGCCGTGGTATCTGGGCAGCACGGTGACGCCACTGTCGTCCTCGACGGCGATGGTGCTGGGGGCGCGGTTGCCGCAGATGATGGGGGATGTGCTGGATGCTGGGGCGGTGATGCTCAAGGGGCTGCCTGCGGCTCCTGCAGCGGTGGCCGATCCAGGTGTCAAAGTCAGCGGTGCAGCAACGGTCTTTCACACTGCGACGCGGCTGGGGCTGCCGATTGGGTCGAATACGGGCGCCACGGAAGCCCAAGTGCTGGTGACGGGCGGCTTTGAAGTCGTGGCGCAGCCACCGCAAAAGCTCACCCAGCCACCCTCGGGAGCCACGGCGGTGCGACTGTACACAGTTAGCGA
>JAGNNG010000116.1 GCA_017990795.1 Deltaproteobacteria bacterium | reverse complement strand
GAACTTGGCCGTGGTCGAAGTGGCGCGGCGTCGCTTGGTCGGTCGGCGCTTTCTGGATCTGTACGGACCGGTGGGCGCGGGTGTGCAGTCGGTGCCCAACGATGTCTTTACCGGCACCGAGCGGGCAGCCATCGGCGTCCTGGGCGAGGAGCCCACGGCCCCAGTGCGGACGGCGGGTCGGCAGCTTCTGACCATTCCCATCATCTACAAAGACTTCTCGCTGTACTGGCGGGACCTTTTGACGAGCGAGCAGTTTGGCAGCCCGCTGGATATGTCCGCGGCAGCGGGTGCCTCTAGCTACGTGGCCGATCGTGAAGACGACATGATCTTCAACGGCCTGCCAGAGCTGGGTCAGCCGGGTCTGTGTACAGTGGCGGGTCGGCACACCGCACCGCTGGGCGACTGGAGCCAAGTTGGCACGGCGCTATCGACGGTATCTGCCGCGATCGAGCGCATGGTCGAGGGTGGCTTTTACGGTCCCTACTGCCTGGTGACCAGCCCGCACTTGTACGCCAAGCTGGCGCGCTTCGTCGAAAACACCGGCGTCTCTGAGCTTGGGCACATTCGCGAGCTGTGTACCGATGGCGTATTCCGCTCCAACGTGCTGCCGATGGATCGGGCGGTGCTGGTGTCGACGGGACCTCAGAACTTTGACTTGGCCGTCGCCCAGGACTTCCGCGTCGCTTACCTTGGCGCCGAGAAGATGAACCACCCGTTCCGGGTCTTTGAGTGCGCAGTCCTTCGCATCAAGCGGGCGCAGGCCATCTGCACGCTAGAGCCCAAGGCATAATGCAGGGCGCGGCTAGTCTTAGGCAGCTGCCCGCAGCGACGAACCTGCGGCAGCTGGTTGGACACAAAATGGGCTGGCCGGGCTGGATCTTGAGCGTCTGTCTACTTAGCGCAAGCGCTGGCTGCAAGTCGCCTTCGACTGAGCTATTTCCCGACGCAGATACCGACCTATCGGTTGCCGCAGATCTTGGGCCGCGCCCGGACCTGCGAGCCGCCGGAGGTCGTGGCTATGTGGTGGTAGTGGGCGGTGGCGCCGAAGAGGAGTTTGGCGTGTCTCCGTCGTGGTCCCAGCGTGCGTACGGCTATATCGTGACGCATGCGGGACGGGGCAAGGTCGTCATCCTGTCCACCGCATCGGAGACCGAGTGGCTGCCGGACTACTTTCGCAAGCTCGGGGCTGCCGATGCTCAGAACGTGCTGATTGCCGACCGCGCGACCGCTCAGAAGCCTGAGACCGCAGCGCTGATCGATGCGGCGTCAGCGGTCTTTATCAAAGGCGGCGATCAGGCCAAGTACGTGACGCTGTGGGGCGGTACCGGCGTCTCTGAGGCGCTTGGGCGGGTCTATCAGCGCGGGGGCGTGCTGGCTGGGACCAGCGCGGGCGCTCATGTGCTGTCGCAGGTGGTCTTTGATGCGCAGAAAGGCTCGCTGGGGCCGGTGGAGGCCATCCAAAATGGCCGCTCTGCACTGCTGAGCTTCTCGGAGGACTTCGTTCGCTATGTGCCAACTGGCACGCCCGACGCAACTGCAGCGGGTACGGCAGGACTGCTGCCGCGAGTGTTGATCGACACGCACTTTACGACGCGGGGACGACTGGCGCGCCTGGGGGTGATGCTGGCCAATCGGCTGCAGGCCCGCCCTGGTGTGCCGCTGCTTGGCGTCGGTCTAGATGAGAAGACAGCGCTGCTGATCGACCAGCAGCTCGTCGGTGAGGTCGCAGGGCAGGGGGCGGTGACGTTGCTGCGCGCGGTGCCGCAGACGCGCGTGAGCCTGCAGGACAAGCGTCCACCGGCGATTGCCAACCTGGAGTGCGATCAGCTTACGGAGGGCTACTCGGTCGACCTGTTGACTGGGCAGATCTTGCGGCGGAGCCCTGGAACCACGTCGCTGCCAGAGGCCGCGCAGCCGGGTGTGGGCCGAGCGGTCCGTATCGGCGGTTCTCGCACCGAAGACATTGAAGCTGGCGGGGCTCGTCTCAAAGACGTAGCCACCGAGCAGCGCCTGCTGCGTCGAGGAATGCTCGCCCTGGTGTCCGGGCGTGGCGATGTGCCGCAAGGGCTGGTCGTTACGCAGGTGTTTGCGGCTTCCGCGCTGATCGAGAATCGCCTGGGCGGTCTGATGTGGGGCCTGACACGCCCGGAAAACCTGGCTGCCCGAGTCGGGATTGCCCTGGATCAAGGGGCTGCGATAAGGGCCGATGCCAGCGGTGTTCTCGATTTTGTCGCCGAAGGCACCGGTGACCCAGAGAGCGCTGCGCTGATCGTAGACGGTCGCGCTGCCACCCTCACCGCGCAGTCTACCTATGTGGTTGAGCCAATGGTGAGCATGCAGCCACGTCAGTCCGTCGCAATCGAGCATCTTCGAGTACACTGGTTGCCGACGGGCAGTCGAATGAATCTGGCATCCCGAGAGGTCTCGTTTTAGATGCTGATGCACCGCGCGCTGCCTGGGATTACGCTGTAGCGCGAGTGCGCGTCGCCTCTTTGGCAAATTGTGCTGATGTGTCAGTAGATTTGAATAAAGCGCGGGCCCGCTATTTTGTGTTAAGCAAGGCCCGCTGTTTGGCGGTAGGTCAGCAATATCTCTTCCGTCGGTTGTAGTAGGCTTGGGCTGGGGGGCGGAATTCAAAGCAAACAAGACATAAGTGCGCTCGATAGGTTCGTGGACAGGTTGGCCGCAGCGGTACCGTCGACAAGAGCCTGAGCGTGTTCACCTAAATAGACCGGAAAAGTTTGTCAAAAGGGATCGGCAGGAGGATCGGAGATGTTGGTTTGTGAAACAGAAGTGCTTCCGTCGTGGATTCTCTCTCTGGGAGCGCTGGGCGCGGCCCCATTGAAGGATGAAGACGAAGATGAAGACGACTACGCCGATGATGACGACGACGCGGATGAGGACTTCGACGAAGAGGCTGATCCAGACGCCGAGTTCGACGAAGACATCGACGAAGACGAGTTCGACGACGACATCGACGACGACTATGAAGACGACGACGACGATGATGAAGACGATGATGACGAAGACGATGATGACGAAGACGACGATGATGAAGACGACGATGACGACGACTTCGATGAGGATGACGAGTAGTCGATGAAAACGTACGAATATCAGGTCCAGGTCGGCGGCGGGAAAGAGCCCCGGCAAGTGGTGGTAGAGCCGCTTGGGGATGAGCGCTTTCGCGTCGTGGTCGATGGCCAGGAGGCAGTCCTTGCGGCTCGCCGGGTCGAGTCATCCGGGAGCGCTGCCACTTGGTCTTTGATTGACGCTGCTGGTCGTCAGCGCGTCGTGGATGTGGATGGCGCGGCAGGCGAGCTAAAAGTCACCGTGTCAGCGGGCGAGCCCATTGCGTTAAAGATTGCGGATCTTCGTGATGGCACTGCTTCCTCGTCTGCTGGCGGTGGTGCGGCAGCCTCCGAATTGCGCGCTGCAATGCCCGGTAAAGTGGTCAAGATCTCCTGCAAGGTCGGCGACCAGGTCAAAGCTGGCCAGGCACTGCTGGTGATCGAGGCCATGAAGATGGAAAACGAGCTGCGCTCCCCCGGTGCAGGCAAGGTGGCCGAGATCGCGGTGCGCGAAGGGCAGACGGTCGAAGGCGGCCAGCTCTTGGTTGGCCTTACTCCGCAAGGCTAACGCTCTCGATTGTTGCAGGCAGGCCGCTCGCCTCATGCTCTCGCGGTGCGCTGGGGCCTTACCGTCGCTTCGTACTCCCAGGTTTGCATCCGATTCCCCCACTTTCTTTCAGTAGGAGCCAGCTGGAATGGCAAAAAAAGTTCGTGTGACCCAGGGTCTGTGGCTAGTCGCGGCTGGCGCTTTGGCTTGCTCTATCCTCGGTGGCTGTGGGAAAGACAGCGACATCACGGGGGCAGGTGACAAGCCTCCCTTTGACGGTCGCAACATCAAGTTCAACAGCACCTACGTCTATTTCCCGTCGGATTTCTCGATGTCCATCGTTCGGGACACGATGCCGCAGGATGAGGCGTGCCGGATCTTGAACATGTACTCAGCCAGTAAGCCGCCGCTGCGTGGCCTGCCGGTGCTGCCCTACAAAGAGGAGCACTACGCGCTGGTGATTACCGTGGACTCGGTGATGCCTGGGGATGACGTGACGCTGGACACCATGATCACGGGTGGCGCGGGCGACATGCGCTATGCCGGTGTCGGTCAGTATCCCGTCGGCAATAACCAGCAGCCGTCCTGGGCGATGCGGGCAGGCGGCGTGGTGCGAGTCTCGGAGATAACGCAGTACAAGCGTGTCGCGGGCCGGTTCAACCTGCAGTTTTTAACGGGCGAGCGCATCGAAGAAGACTTTGCCGTGGATGCCTGCCCCAAGTAGAAACCTCGAGGCTCAGACCTCTGCCCGAGAGTCGGCCAAATTTCTGGCAAAATTGTCGCTGCTCGCTCCCTTGACAACCCCCAGATCGATACCTAAAGTGCCGGTCGGCACGCATATCTTTGGGTGCTCTCTTGTTCACACAGTACAGGTAAGTTCCTCACACTAACCGTCTTGGATTTGGGAAACGCGATGACACCACAAGCGCAAGGCAAGACCATGATCCATGTCGACGGCCTAACCAAAAAGTATGGTTCGGTCGCGGCGGTCAACGGCATCTCGTTCGACGTTCACGCCGGAGAGGTGCTCGGCTTCCTCGGGCCCAACGGCGCCGGGAAGACGACGACGATGAAGATCCTGACCTCGTTTTTGGCACCGACCGCCGGACGAGCAGAGATCGCTGGCTTCGACGTCTTTGACCAGCCTCTGCAGGCGCGAGCGCGCATCGGCTACCTGCCCGAAGGCACGCCGCTGTACAAGGACATGACCGTCCTTGAGTACCTGCAGTTTATCGCTGACATTCGGCACCTGCCCAAAGGTCCGGCACGGACCAAGCGCCTGAAAGCGGTGGTTGAGCAGTGCGGCATCGGCGACCGCCTAGGCTTTCAAATCGGCGAGCTGTCCAAGGGCTTTAAGCAGCGTGTAGGCCTTGCGCAGGCCATCCTGCATGAGCCGGAAGTCCTGATTCTCGACGAGCCCACCTCGGGCCTGGACCCGAATCAAATCGTGGAGATTCGCCAGGTCATTCGCCACATCGGCGAGTCCAAGACCGTCATCTTCTCGACGCACATCATGCAGGAAGTCGCAGCGACTTGCTCGCGGGTGCTTATCATTTCCAAAGGCAAGATTGCTGCCGATGGCCGCCCCGATGAGCTACAGCGTCGGGCCCAAGGCCACATGGAGCTGGCCGTTGAGCTGATTGGCAGTGAAGACGCTGCCAAGAGCGGGCTTGAAGCCGTGGCGGGTGTTGCTTCCGTGCGTCTGGCTGCTGCCGACGCTGATGAGGCGCAAGCTGCAGGCAGCTATCGCTTCGTGGTGCATGCCAAGTCAGGCGCAGATCCGCGCGCTGAGATCTTCAAGATGGCGATGCAGAAAGGCTTGGTCCTGACTGAGCTTAAGCGCGAGCGGGCGTCGCTTGAAGACGTATTCCGTACGCTCACCGGCACGGGCGCAGCCAGCGGCCATGCCAACTAAGCCAAGCCGAGCGAGGAGAATGAGCATATGAAAAACATCACTACCATCGCCCGTCGAGAGCTGGGCGCGTATTTCAACTCCCCGATTGCCTATGTCGTCGTGGCAGTGTTTCTGCTGCTGTCGGGGCTCTTGTTCTTCCAGACTTTGTTTATTCAGCAGACTGCCGAGCTGCGCGAGCTGTTTGACGGCTTCTGGACCACGCTGCTGGTCGCGATTGTCGGCCCTGCAATCACCATGCGTTTGCTGGCCGAAGAGCGCAGCAATGACACGCTAGAGCTGCTGCTCACCATGCCAGTGAGCGACTGGGAAGTGGTTTTGGGCAAGTACCTGGCGGCGCTGGGACTGTTTGCGTTCGTGATGGCTGGCATGCTGGTGTTTGCGGGTACGGTCTCGGCGCTGGGACCGCTGGACAAAGGGCCCGCACTTGCCGGCTTTCTGGGTCTGTTTTTGGTGGCAGCGACGTACATGGCGATTGGCATGATGACGTCCTCGTTTACCAAGAATCAGATTGTGGCCTTTATCGGCGCGGTGCTGCTGTGCCTGATCCTGTGGCTGATTGGCAAGGTCGTGCAGGTGTTTCCGCCGACGGTGCAGCCGCTGCTCGACTGGCTGGGAATGGATCGTCACATTGGGAACATGGCGCGCGGCGTCATCGATTCCCGCGACATCCTGTACTTTTTCACGCTGATTGGTTCGTGTCTGCTCATCACGCAGGCAACGCTTGAGAGCCGGAGGTGGCGCTAATGGGCAAGCCAATTTCAAAAGGAAAAACGGGCGCCAATGCAGTCCTGTTCGTGGCCATGTCGATCGGGGCGCTGGGGCTGCTAAACGTCGCTGGGACGCG
>JAGNNG010000115.1 GCA_017990795.1 Deltaproteobacteria bacterium | reverse complement strand
ATCGACTTCTCTTTGGGAGCGCCCACCTCGTCGACCGCGAACATATGCGGCGCGTCGCAGGGCTTACAGGTCTGCTTCTTTGGGCACTCTGGACACTTATAGATTTCCAGTAGATACGCCTTGACCTTCACTTTTTCGCCAAGGTACTTGTTCTTCTTGTCGCTGTAGCGGTGAAACTCTTTGCGCATCCCGTAGATTGATACGCTTCCGTCGGGATACTCGCGCTGGATGTTTGGCTCAGCAAACGAGGGCGGTGCCGGCAGGTTGATCTTAACGCCCGGCAGCAGCGTCGAGCCTGGCTCGTCCATGAGCGACCCGCCAGAGTTGTTGCAAGCGCTCAGTCCCGAAAGTCCAATGACCAGGCTTAACGCAGCGCTCGGCACAAGTGCCAGCAGCTTGCTGCAGAGCGATGCGCGGTGAAAAAACGATGTGTGCATTTCCTTCAATCCTCCTCTGCCGGCGCAGAGTTCCAAGTCGAGATCAGGCGCGCGATGGGGCCTGCCACAAGAGCCTTGATAATCCCACATCTATGATGCGTCAGGGAAGCACTGACACAGCCGCAAGCCAGAATTGCCGTTCGAATAGGTCGCTAATAGTTATACCGCCCTTGGCGGATTCTGGGGACAGCTCGATTTTGGTACCACGGCATGTGCGCCGTCCGCAACCAACTTGGCGAGGCAGTCGGCCCTCCATATTGCAGGCAGCCGCGGCTTTTGTTGTGAGCCTGCTGGTGGTGCTGTTGGTGTGGCCGAGCCCAAGCGCTGGAGCGGGCGCAGAAACTGTCAACAATCCGCGCGCGATGCGGCTGGTCATAGACGCGGAGCCCCAGCATCTAAACCCGCTGCTCGACCCGGACCTTTGGGGCTATCGGGTTACCCACGACCTGATCTGCGAGCCGCTGATTCGACCTCGGGTGCGCAAGCTGCCTGCCGATGGAACTGATCCCAACGCCCCAGAGAGCTTTGAGGGCGTGCTGGCCGAGCGCTTTCGGCAAGACAAAGATGGTCTTGGCATCGACCTGTGGATCCGCAAAGGGGTGCGCTTCCATGACGGTCACATACTGACCGCGCACGATGTTCGTGTCTCACTAGAGATGGTGCTGCGAGCCAGCCAAAGTGCGCCCCGCACGCAGGCGTTACTGGCGGATGTGACGCGAGTGCTGGTGAGTGGGAGTGATGTAGTCCACTTGGACCTGCGCCGGTCCTCGGGACGGATTTGGTCGGCGCTGGCTGCGCTGGACGTGGTGCCAGCCAGCCAGTTTCCCGGGGAGAAGCTAACGTATCAGCCGTTCAATCGGCGTCCGGTTTGCACGGGTCCCTTCCGACTGGCCGAGTGGAAGCGCGGCAGTCAGCTGGTGCTCAAGCGCTTTGCGAGCTATTGGGGTCCACCTGCCGCCAGTGAGGAGCTGCGGTTTTTGATTGTTTCCGACGGTGCGCATGGCCTGGCTCGCTTGCGTCAAGGGGAGGCAGATGCGGTCTTGCGGGTGGCGCCTCGATATGTGGCGGAGCAGATCGCGCCAGCTGTCGCTCGGGGTCGCTGGCACACGCAAGAGATCGATGCTTCGCAGGTGGTGACATTGCTGTGGAACCCGCGGCATCCGCTGCTTGGGAATCCGGCAGTGCGGCGGGCGCTGACGGCGTGGGTCGATCGAGCTCGGCTCTTGCGAGAGGTTAGGGGGCAGCTTGGCTCGCCGCAAAGCCAGCCTCTGCTGGGTGTTCCCACCGATGGCCCGCCACTGTCGCTCGAGGCCGCTGGCGGCCTGCTTGATCAAGCTGGGGCTGCGCGTCTTCCTCCAGCGGGTCCTCGTCAGTATTTAGGGCGACCGCTGCAGCTGCGAGTTTTGATTCCAAGCGGCTCCAGCGAGCTGACCGAGGTTGCACACCGACTGAGTGACGCTCTGGCGCGGGCGGGGCTAAAGCTGGATAGCGAAGTAGTGGATCTTCCGACGCTGCAGGGGCGGCTACGGCGGGGCGCTTATGATATGGCGCTGCTCGGCTGGTCGTGGACAGGTGAGGGCGCGGACATGTCGTTGGATCAACTGGTGCGGCTGGCCTATCCCGAGAAAGATCCGACTGCGCAAGCGATCTCGGATGCCTGGACGCAGCTGCGATATGGCGCCGATCCTGCCCGTGCGCAGGCGCATCTACTATCGCTGTGGCAGAGCGAGCAGCCTTTGACGCTCATCTACCGGCCTCGGCAGCTGTTGCTAATGTCGGCGGCAGTGCGACCGCTGGAGCTGCCGATATTTGGGGACTTTGTGTCGCTGCGCTCCTTGACGCTGGATTCAAGCAAGCCGCGGGGTGGGGCAGAGCAATCAGACCGCTAGCTCCCCTAGCAGAACTGAGTTAGCGATCTGCGTGCCGTTCTTTGGTTCGGGGATGCTGCGGCTGACTTTTGCTGATGATGGCCGCAGCGTTCTTGGTGCCACTCTGTTGGCCATGACGAAGCTGTGACGAAGCCGTGACGGTGCCATGACCATGCGGTGACCCGCTGATGACTCGACGCTGTCGCGAAAAGTTTCTGGTAAAGCGTGGGCGATTGGGGCTCGTCTCTCGGCGAGAGAGCCTGATTGCTCCCCCTAGAGGGGATTTTTTGGTCCTTTTCGACGCGCTGCGTCGAGGATTCAGCTTTGCTGGTCTGAGGTGGGCTGTGTTAGAACCGGACGTAGTTTGTCCTCCGTCGAGGTTCCTCCTACAGGGCCTATGACTTCCCCACTGTGGGCCTTGAGGCAGCGTAAAGAACCGGATGGCGTAGGACGGGGCAACCCTGAAATTTCCCAGCGCTGCAGTCGCTGGGCACATGGAGCTAGCATGCGCAGTGTCGTAAAAGGGACTGGATTTGTACTCGGTGAGCACCTGGTGCCAAACAGCCGTTTTGAGAAGCTGATGGACACCACGGACCAGTGGATTCGCGAGCGCTCCGGGATCGAGCAGCGCTATTACGTGGCTCCCGGCACATCGACCTCGGACTTGGGAACGCGGGCTGCACGAATTGCGCTGGAGCAGGCCGGTCTGACTCCTAATGATATTGATTACGTAGTGTTCGCGACGATGACGCCGGACCACTTCTTTCCCGGCAGCGGTAGCTTGCTGCAGCACAAGCTCGGCCTGCGCAACGTGCCCTGCGTCGACATTCGCCAGCAGTGCACGGGCTTTATCTATGCCCTGCAGATCAGCGATGCGCTGCTAAAGGCTGGGGCGGCTAAGAACCTGCTGCTCATTGGTGCCGAGACTCACTCGCCCTTTATTCCGTTTGATGACTGGGACACGGTGCTGGGTCTTGCAGACAGGGCTCCGTCGAAAGAACAGTACGATCTAAATACGCGGGTGCGGGACCGCTCGGTGCTGTTTGGAGACGCAGGCGCGGCGGTGGTCCTGACTTCGGATGCGACCGAGACCTCGCGCGGGCTCATTGACTTCGAGCTACACACCGACGGCAGTAACTACAACAAGCTGTATGTTCCGTCGGGCATGGCGCATAGGCCGTATATCTCAAAAGAGATGATCGACAACCTGGGCCACGTGCCTTACATGGACGGCAAGTCGGTCTTCCGCATGGCTGTCACCAAGATGCCTGAGGTCGTGCGCTCCATGCTCAATCGCCACAACCTGACCGTCGGGGATATCAATCACTTCATCTTCCACCAGGCCAACTTGCGCATTAATGAAGCCGTGCAGCAAAGCCTGGGTATCGCCCCCGACCGCATCTACAACAACATTCAAAAGTACGGCAATACCACGGCGGCCACGATTCCCATTGCCTACGATGAGTGTCGTCGCTCTGGCCGCATTAAGCCTGGCGACTTGCTGTGCTTTGTCGGCTTGGGCGCGGGCTTTCACTGGGGCGCTGCGCTGCTGCGCGAGTAGTTTTTGAACGGTCGTGGGCTGGCTTGCCGGTGTGGTAAGCTAGCCAAACGATGCGGACTATCTATGCTGCTGTAGCGTGCTGTGGGGTGCTGCTTTTTGGGGGTGGGCTGCTCGCCGAGTCTGGGTGTAGCGGTCCCACTGCAGAGCGTGCCGGGTCGGGGTCAGGAAAGATCCCGCCGCAAGCCCTAGACCCGACGGAGGTTGGGGAGAGTCTCGGTCCACTGGTGGGGGTAGGGGCGCGCTGCACGGGCGGATTGTGCGCATGCCGTGATGTTGACGCAGCGGGCCGGGGCACCTCTTCTGAAACGGACGAGGAGACGGCGCCGATCCCCGCAGGTCACAAGCGCTTCGAACTGCGCACAGGTCGCGGTGACGACACCATGCGCATCAGCATCGAGGGCGTTGGCACCTTCGTAAAGTCAGGTCCGCAGCCCGAGGCCAAGTGCATCTATGTGGACCTACCCACGGGGGCCTTCCGCGTTCGCTATCATGTCACCGCCGCCAATCCCAGCCAGGGAGCCGAGCCCCGCCTGCGCATCAGCGAGTACAGCCCCAAGTTTAAGCGCTGGTATCGCACCTTCGCCTTTCGCTGCACCGACGGCTCAGAGGCCTGCACCAAAGATCTGGCGCGCGATATGTTCCAGGTATTAACCAAGACCACCGACGGGAAGTTTGACCCATGTGGCTCGACGAAGGTGCAGGGTCTGCGCTTTTGGACGGACAAAGAGCCCGACGTCGCGCTTGGTGACTTCAACTTGCAGCTAGTGCTAAACATCTATGGCTTTGCCCCGCGCTTTGCGCCGGATACCCAGCGCTGCACCGGAGCTAGCTACACCAAAGCTGCGGCCAAGCCAGAGGATGAGGCTGGCCTGACTGTCGCTCCTGCTGCTCCGTAGTCTGATTCTTTCCTCGGGTGCTTCGGAAATGCTGCTTGCGCTGGCTGACCGTCTTGAACATGGGATGAGCTGGCGCTTGCGTCGTAGTCGCTGCCTGCTGGTGTTCTGCAGCTGGCTGGTGTTGTTGCTTGAGCTTTTGGCGGACACCCCGGCATCTGCTGCCGAGCCCAATCGCTGGCTGGCTGACCACCTGGCGCTAGACGGAGCTGCGGTCGCGTCATTCCGAGTTGCTCTTGGCGACGATAGAAACCCTGGCTTTCAGACCCTGGGAGGCGGCGGTGAGCTGAATCTGGGGCTCGAGTTCGACAGCGGCTTTGGTTTTCTGCTCGGCGGGCGGGCACTGCGACTGCCTAACTTTGCTCATGGGGCAACCGATAGCTTCATGGAAGCAAGTGGTCACCTCTCTGCGCAGTTTCGCCTGTCTGACTGGGTACGGATGGGGCTGGGGGCCTCGGTGGGACGCTTCTGGCGCTGCTGTGGCGACTCTGAATCACCGCTGGCCACGTCTCTGCTTGCTGGTGGCTTCTTGCGAATTGGCGTGGACTTCTTGCCTCGCAACGCCAACCTTTTTCGGGCGCTGGGCTTGTGGTTGCGCATCGATTTAGATGGCCATCCGCTGGCCGACAGCCGCTCGGTGCTGCCGACGATGAGCATGGCCATGACGTTAGGTCTGGGCTTCCGGCTGTAGAGGGCAAAAAAAGAGCCCAGTCACAACAGGCATGACTGGGCTTGGTTGCACGAGCAGTATTTCTGGATGCCTACGCGGCGCGGCCTGCGAACTCGGAAGGACGGCGGCTGGCTCTGTATGTGGCAATCTGCGGAATCGCTGCGACGGTGGCGTGGAACTTTGCCAGACCTGGAAAATGCGCCAGGAGCTGCGGCTTAAAGTTTAGCTGCGCATCTATCAGCTCAAACGCGGCTAGGTCGGCCCAGGTGGGCTGCGAGGCGACAAACAAGCCAGCCGCTGGGGCCGTACTGTTTGCGAGCAAGCCCTCAAGTACCGGTAACACCGACGGGACCGTTTGATCCCAATACTTGGCCGTGGTCTCGGGGGTGGGCTGATAGGCGCCGTACACTGCGGGCACGAACTTGTTGCGCCAGTCGGCAATGGTCTCGGCCAGGATGTCGCACAGGGTGTGCTGCTGCTCATCGCTTCCGTAGAGGTTCAGGCTGCGACCCAGGTGGCGCAGGATGGCGTTGCTCTGCGGAATGACCAGCTCGGTACCGCTGCGGCGGTCGCGCAGGACTGGTAGTTGGCCTAGTGGCAGCGTCTTTTTCAGGGCTGGCCAGTCGGAAAAATCGACCGCGGTATCAACAAACGGCGTCTGCGCGTACGTAAGCACCAAGCGAATCTGCTCGGCGCGTCCGTGGATTCCAAAATAGAGCACTTCAACGGCTGGCGTCGTGGACATGAGCATCCCTCCCCAGAGAAAAGCTGGACCTACCGGTGTAAGTCCCGCTTGTTGTCAAACTTGATGACGCATTCGGCGCTGGCGTGAGCAAGGAGTGCTCAGCCAGCCGCCGAGAACTGACTAGGCTTCTTTGATCTCGATGGTCAGAATTTTCACGCCGGGCTTGCTTGCGCGCTGCGGGTCACGCTCCGGAATCTTGAGCATGTTTCCGATGCCCTTCACCACCTTGCC
>JAGNNG010000114.1 GCA_017990795.1 Deltaproteobacteria bacterium | reverse complement strand
GCATCATGCGCGCGCTTGCCGACGCTTTCGTAGGCGTCCTTGCTCTGCATCGCGTCGATTCCGTCCGAGAACAAGATCAGCAGCTTGCGTCGGTCTTTCTGCTCGCGCACCAGGTCAATCGCCAAGCGCGCAGCCTCGACCATCTTGACTTCGCTGGCATCGGGATCAATCGCCAGCTTATCGAGCTCCCGCGCAACCTCGTTCGGGCGGCCCAGTTGCTCTAGCTTCTTTGGCTCGGTGGCATACGACACCAGCGCCAGGCGGCTGTCGGGATTTTTCGCCAGCGACTTGGCCAGCTTCTCGATACCGCGCTTTACATCCTTTAGCGCCGACTCCATCACCGCCGAGACCTGCACCACGACGATGACGTCGATGGGCTCTTTGGACTCAACAAACGGCGTCGCTTTGACCACCAGCTCCTTCTGCTCGACAGAGTCCATGAGCAGTTTAAAGCCGCTCTTGGTCTTGATCGGTCGGTTGTCCTCGCCCAGCACCGTCACGTAGGTCTTAAGCTCCGGCAGCTTTTCAAGACTGGCGCTCTCCAAATGCACCTTGGTCTCGTCGGCCAGCGCCGAGCGTGCAGTGCCAAGTAGCAGCAGCATTCCCAGCAGCGCCAGGGCCAAAGCCAGCCTCCCGGTTGGGGCGCATCCCCGAAGCACACGATGCAACGCAGACATCATCGGCACAGACCTCACCAAGCCAGTCGCCAGTAGTCCAAGGCTCGCCGCCACGTCCCCACAGCAAGCCCACAGCAAGGAACAGCAGCCAAGCCCAAAGGACATTTTAGGCTGACTCCCCGGCTTCTGACTAGCGCCTATACGCCCTGCCCTGCCCCGCCTCAAAGACCCAGGCCAAGGCGGTATTGCCTGCCTGCTTGCCAAGCCGTGGGCGACGGTGGTAGCGTCGCGTCACATTGGTGTCCATGTGTCTCGTCAGCGCTTTGCCTTTATAGACTGGTACCGGGGGCTGGCGTGTGTGCTGATGTTTCAGACGCACGCCTACGATGCCTGGACCCGAGAGCCAGACCGTCAAGGCTTTTGGTGGTGGATGGCTCGTCAGCAGCTCGGCGGGTTTCCAGCGCGCATGTTTCTATTTCTGGCGGGCGTCTCGCTGATGATGCGCTATGCCTCGGATGCGCGACGGAACGTACCGACGGTGACGGCCAAGCTCGGTGGCGTAAAGCGCGGCTTTGAAGTCTTTGCGATCGGCTATGCCTTCCGCATCGGTGAGTGGCTGCTGGGAGGTGCCCGTCCGCGTGCCGCGTGGGCCATCCTTAAAGTAGACGTGCTGCAGTGTATTGGCCTGTCGCTGATGCTGACGGCGCTCGTTAGCTCCCCCAAAGACCTGCGGCCCGGACGAGTGCCGATCCTACCGCTGCTGCTGGCACTGACGGTGGCGCTTGGTACGCCGGTCTTGCAGCACCTGGGTCAGCCGGAGCTCTTGCCCAAGTGGCTCAGCTACTACCTGTGGGGAGGTCATCCGCTGGTGCAGTTTCCGGTACTGCCCTGGGTCGCACAAACGCTAACCGGCGCCTTCATTGGCACCTTTTGGATGCGTGCCGCAGCGGCCAACCAGCTTGATCGTACGATGCTGATCACCGGGCTCGTTGGTACCGCGCTCGCGGTCCTAGGTCAGGTCGGCGAGCACATCGATATACCGATATACCGAACCCACACACCGGCACTCGCCCATATTGCAACACCGGTCTCCTATTTCTATCGTAGCGGCATGTGCATGGTCTTTGGCGCACTCTGTTTTCTATATGAGAAAGCGCGCCCGATACCAAAATTGTCACCACTGCTCTTGCTGGGCCAAGCGTCCATGTTGGTTTATATTGTGCATGTTGATTTGGTTTATGGTATTTGGTCATATCCAATCAAGCACCGCCTAAATCCATGGCAAGCGAGCATCGGCATCTTACTACTTACCATTGCGATGATTTGGCTATCTTGGTATCGAATCTATCGCTTTAAAGGCTTTTCTTTTCTAAAGAAAAACCCATCCTAGTCGTTAAAAAATTGTACCTGTAGATAATCATTTTTCAAAACAAGGAGACGCCCATGAATAAAGCCAAACGATATCGCTGCGTGATTTGTGAGCATGTCTACGACCCGGCGGAAGGCGACCCCGGCTCGAACATCCCGCCGGGCACCGCGTTTGAGGACCTGCCCGCCGACTGGATCTGCCCCGACTGTGGCGCAACCAAGGCTGACTTTGAGCCAATAGCCGACTAGAAATCTGCCCGCTGCACGCAAAGGCAGCGACGACATACATCTAAGTAGGCAATAAAAAAGGGAGGCGGCGTGCCTCCCTTTTTTTGTCCTCAAGCAGCTGCTCGACGATAGCGACCTAGCGTTAGCGGCACTCAGCAGGTACGCCGTAGCCGGGGCGCATCATCGACAGCGAGCCGACCAGCTGGGGCACCTGATTTAGTGCCGACCGACAGCCTGCCGGGTCATTGCCTTCGACTTTGAAGCGACACTCGCTGCCAGGCTGGCAAAAGTCGCGCGCCAGGATCTGATAGCACTGAAAGAGCTGCTGACAGTCATTCCCGCTAGGTGCCACCCCCGAGGCCGAGACGCCCACCGACGCCCCACCACTCACGCTGGCCCCAGCCGTCATGCCGCCTGCGGAAACCGACACGCTGACGCCATCTGGCTGCTGTACCGGCGGCGGTATCACCATCGGAGCGGGTGCCATCATGACTTGCTGCTGAGAACCCATCGCGCAGGCAAAGATCTCATCGCCTTTTTGTTTGGCGGCTTGATAGCGGCCTTGACGCTCGGGCTCGGGAACAGACTTATCAAGCAGCAGGACCATGTTAAACGCTGGCTCTTGGACCATGTACTGAATCCAAGTTGCCGGGTCATACTTCACATTCACAGAGCCATTGGGAGCTGGGTGCTCAACCGACTGCAGATTACGCGCAGTGGCACAGCCGCCCAGTGCAGGAAATATACTGTATGCCGTTATCGGATCTACGGGCAGGCGGTAGCTTTGATATCCACCACAGCCACCCAGCATGGCCGCAGCAGAAATGGCTAGTCCCAAGAGAGTACCGTTGCGATTTTTATTAGTTAATTTCTGTTGCAGGCACTGCATCCATTTATTCATCTAAAAACACCTTTCTATTGCGGACTGGTTCCGACATAAAAATCGGCATATAAGAGCAAGTCTGCCGAACTTTGTTGTCCGCTTTTAACATGCTGGCGCAGCGGTGTCACATACCAGCGCAAGCTGCCCAGATTGGGTCCGGACCGACGACCACGACGGACATGGCAAAAGAAGCCCCGAGCATTTTACCCCCATGGTAAAACCACAGTATGCTCAGAATTCCTTGTCCACTGCGTGCGCCTCTGTGGGGGGGACTCGCAACACTGCTGGTGCTGCTCCCAGGACAGCTGGCGCGGGCCCAGGTGCCTGCTGCAAACCCGACCAAACCTGCTGCGACCGCTGGGGCCAAGCCAGCCACTGCGGCCTTGACCAAGCCGGCTGGTCCGCTGGGCAGCAAGCCAATGACTCCAGGCGTAGGCGGCAAACCGGTGGCCAAAGCTGTCGGCAAAACCATCAAAGACAAGGTGCCGCAGCCGTCCAGCAAGCCTCAGGTCTGTGGACCTTCTGACGCTGGCGTGATCTTGCTCCCCGGCCAAGGCAACATCAAATGCAACGAGCACTTCGAGGAATGCGAAGGCACGCTCGAGCTAGTCGCGCACAACTGCACCACCGAGTTTTTGTCGTTTACCAAAGCTGAGTTCTTCGAGTCCGGTCGGCGCACGCTGGTGCTGGAGTTTGACCCAGCCGGCATCGGCTCCCCAAATGGGCCTTGGAAAGAGACGATTCCGTGGTCGACCCCGACGGAGATGGAAGTGGTGGTGTACTTTAAGCCACCGGGCAGCTCCGGGGCAGAGATGTCCACGCGCGCTCCTGCCAAGGTCGTAAATCAGGCGCTAGCGACGGCGCAGGCTGCATGCACCGCGTGCGAAGGAACCTGGGGTCGCTACGGGGTCAACAAAGACCAAGGCTGCAACTGCAAGACCAAAGACGCGGGCAAGACCTGCTACGACGGCGATGAGTGCGAAGGCCAGTGCATGTTTGTCCGCTTCGACGGCAACCGCGAGGAAGGCAAGTGCAGCGACACCCAGCGCCTCAAGGGCTGCTTCGGCGTCGTCATGAAGGGCCAAAGCAAGCTGCCACAGCGCGAGCCCGGAATGCGGAAGATGCCGTTCTGCTTTGACTAGCCCCGCGACCTTACGCCCGCCCGTCGGAGGCCCTGTTGCTTAAAATCGCCGTCGCCCAAAGCGAAGGAGTCAGCGAAGCGGACGTGCTGCAGTCGCTGCTTGCGCAGTGTCATGCCCAGCTGCAAGGGGAAAGGCCTCGCGTCGGCATCCTGCTGGCATCCGCGCTGCTTGACTACGCGCCGATCCTGCAGGGGCTACAGGAGGAGTGGCCAGGCCTCCCCGTCATCGGCACCACCACTTGCGGCGATATGACCACGGCGGGCGGCTTTTCTCTCGACTCGCTCAGCCTGCTGCTCATCGCTGGTGAGGATCTGCAGCTGTCCACATGTGTGCTGCGCCAGCTTGCCCCGGATGTGCGAGCCCCGCTACGTGAAGCACTGCAAGCGGCAGCGCCAAGCGATGCCCAACCACCGGGGCTGTGCCTGCTCTTTGCCGAGAGCATGACGTCCCACATCGAAGCGCTCAGCACTCAGCTGCAAGAGCTGCTGCCGCCAGGCTGCCCGATCTTTGGCGGGCTCTCGGCCCCACCGGGGTTTCCGGCGGTACAGCGCAACTCCCAGTTTTGGAACCTCGAGGTTCTTGGTAGCGCCGCCGTGATGCTCATCCTGCACGGCGAGGTGGTCTACGACTTCTCGATCTGTAACAGCTGGGCCCCACTGGGTAGCCGTCAGGTCGTCACCAGCGCGACCCAAAACGTCGTCCACCGGATCGGCGACCGCACCGCGCTGGACTTCCACAGCCACTACCTAGGCCAAAACACCCGCCCCGCCAGCGAGTTCCCCCTTGCCGTCTTCGAGAGCGACCAAGAGCACTTCTACATGCGCGTGCCACAGCGCGTCGACGTAGCCACTGGCGCCGTAACTTTCTCTGGCCATATTCCTGAAGGTGCGACGGTGCAGCTAACAGAAGCGTTGCGCCCACGGATGTTTGAGCAGCTGCCCATCTCGGTGGCGCAGGCGCACGCGCACATCCCGACGACGCAAGCCAAGCTGGTCCTCGCATTTTCCTGCGCGACCCGTCGGCAAATTCTGGGCACCAAGGTCGGCGAGGAGCTGCGCTTTTTACGCGATGGCCTGCCCGGCGTGCCGGTGTTTGGATTCTATTGTTTTGGCGAGTTTGCGCCCCTCATCAAGGGTGGTCCCGCGCGCCTGCATAGCGCGACGCTGGTCACAGTCGTACTGGGATGCACTGATGAGCCGTCGCCGATTGCTACGTCCGCACCAGCCCCACCCTCATTCGAACAAAGCCTGCAGCAACCAGCGCTTACTGAGGCCAACTTTCAGCTCCTGCAGCGCAAGCTCGCTCGTGCAGAGGACTATCGCGCGCAGATGGAAAACACCAAGGACGCAAGCAGCGCCCTATTACGCACCATCAACGCCGAGGTCGAGGCTGCGCACGCGCTCATCCGTCAGCAAAACGAGACGCTGCAGCGCCTGTACTCGCAGCTAGAGCAAGAGAAGCAAAAGTCCGATCAGCTGCTGCAAAATATCCTTCCCATCGATGTTGCCGAGGAGCTGAAGCGCACCGGCCACGTCGAGCCGGTCTACTATCCATCAGCGACGGTGCTCTTTACCGACTTTGCAGGCTTTACGCGCATCGCCAGCCGCATGAGCCCAAGTGAGCTAATCCGCGAGCTCGACTTTTACTTCACCGCCTTCGACCGCATCATCGAGGGCTTGGGCCTAGAGAAGCTAAAGACCATCGGCGATGCCTACATGGCGGCGGGCGGCATCCCGCACCAGCTACCCGAGCATGCTCTGCTGACGGTTCACGCGGCCTGGCAGATGCGCGCTTTTATGAACTCTGTCGTCGCTGAAAAACAGCAGCGCGGCGAGCCGTTCTGGCAAATCCGCATCGGCATCAATACCGGCCCGCTGATGGCTGGCGTCATCGGCCAAAAAAAGTTCGCCTACGACATCTGGGGCAACACCGTCAACATCGCCTCGCGCATGGAGTCCACGTCGGAGCCCGGCCAGATCAACATCTCGCAGTCCACCTACGAGCTGATCAAGCACGCCTACCGCTGCAGCCACCGCGGCAAGCTGTACGCCAAAAATGCCGGCGAGATCGACATGTACTTCGTCCAAGGCCCCGACGAGACCGCAGGCGAAATTGAGCCGTCTTAGGTCAAATTCAGCCAAATCCGACCAAATTCCGCTGTTCTAACGATAT
>JAGNNG010000113.1 GCA_017990795.1 Deltaproteobacteria bacterium | reverse complement strand
AACTTTTCTTTGCGCATTTGGCTCATTCGGTCTGTCTCCAATCGATCGGCGGCTGCCCCAGCGAGGCCAGCGCCGCGTTCACTTTAGAAAAGGGTCGGCTGCCTAAAAAACCATTCCAGGCTGACAGCGGCGAGGGGTGCGCTGCGCACAAGATCGGGTGCTGGGTCCCCTCAAGCAGCGCCGCTTTTTTCTGCGCCGGTCCGCCCCACAGCACAAACACCGCCGGGCTCGGCCTGCGCGCGACGGCCTGTAGCACGGCATCGGTAAATCGCTCCCAGCCTTGGCTCTTGTGAGAGGCGGCGGCCCCCGCGCGCACGGTCAGCACGGTGTTTAGCAGCAGCACTCCCTGACGCGCCCAGCCGGTCAGGCACCCCGACGTGGGGACGGGCGCAGCGGCGGCACCGTTCGGCAGCGGCAGGTCAGAGTTTAGCTCTTTGAAGATGTTGCGCAGCGAGGGCGGCAGCGGCACTCCCGGCGGCACCGAGAACGCCAGCCCATGCGCCTGTCCGGGGCCGTGATACGGGTCCTGACCCAGGATGACCACGCGCACCGCCTCAAGGGGCGTCTGCTGCAGCGCGGCGAAGCACAGCTCGGGCGGAGGATAGACGGTGTGCTGCTGGCGCTCGGCTTCCACAAAGGACAAAAGCTGGCGAAAGTACGGCTGCTGCAGCTGCGCGGACAGGGCGGCTTGCCAGCCCGGCGGCAGCAGCAGGGACGGCGGGGCATGCTCGGCGACCGACTGGGCTTGCGGCTGTAGCTGGCCAGAAAGGAGCTTGGCTTTAGGCGGCATCTAGGGCGCCGGATGCTAGCACTAAAGCTGCACCGACATCACCCGATTGCCTGCAGGGTGTAGCCGTGGCCGCTAGGACTCCGTTGTCTGCTGGTCCTGGATGCGCAGGGTGTCGATCCACTGCCGGGCGGCTTCTTCGCTGCCAAGGATTTGAAAGCGTAGCTCGCGCCTTGTGACGGTACGGATGGCGGCCAGGGCCAGTCGCACCACGCCCGCCTTGATCGGAGTCACTCCGTAATAGGCCAAGGCCACGCGGTGATCATTGTTCTTGTCGCGGAAGCCGTCGCTGGTGGCCAGGCGGCGGGTCTCGGCGGGCAGCTCGGTGCCTTCGCTAAGGTCCAGCAGCGTATACACATGCGACTGGACCTTGAGCAGCTGGTCGCGAACCTTCATATAAGCCACAAGATCCTGCGGCCCAAAGCTGCCGATGATGCGCAAGCGGATCACATCGCCCTGGATGAGCAGTCGATGCGTGCCCAGAGGAAGTTCCACCCCTTTATTGTAGTTGGTTTCTAGTTTCCTCGGGCGAAATCGCGGCCTGCTTACAGGGGGCGATTCTTGTCGGCAGGCAGGTCTGGTTTGGGCGTGGGGGCGGGGTCGTCGTTGGCATCGTCAGTGGCGTGCGGGCGGCTGCGGGCGATGGCTGCCAGGGGGCGGAACTGGGCGGTGAGGGCGGCGTCTTTGCGGGTCACAAAGGCGCACGCGGCGGCGGTGTCGTCGTAGGCTTCCTCTAGCAGAGCCGCCAGCTGCAGCTGCAGGGTGGGCAGGTCGCTCTGGAGGGTGGGGAACTTGCCGCCGCTCTTGTCCAGGCTGGGCTTTAGACCCAGGCCAAGTAGGATCTGCAGCGTCAGCTCTGCCGCGCGGCCCAGGTCTTTGGGCTGATAGGGCTCGGGCAGTCCTTGCAGCAGCGCGTGGTGCTCGTGGTACAGGGTGCCCAGCTGCACCAGGTCATCGGCCAGGTCCTGGTAGCCAGAGCCGCGGCGAATATAGTCGAGGCGCACTTTGACGGCGGGCAGGGCTCCGACGCGGAACGCCAGCACTTGCAGCATGCGCTCGCGCAGGGCGGTGGCCTCGGCGACCAGGGGGGCGGGGAGCTTGGCCATAGAGCCAATGGCGCTCTTGGCATCGAGCTGGTGGCGGACGTACCACAGGGCGCGGGCCAGATCGGGCAGGCTGTCCAGGGTCGAGAGCGCAAACTGTCCGATGGACTGCAGCTGCAGCAGGGCGGGGTGAAGGTTGCGCTCCTTCACGGTCTGGTACAGGCCGAGGGCGGCTCCGGAGCCCAACCGCACATTGAAGTAAATGCCTGCGGGTCGGCTGGACAGGGTGGCTAGGCGCGGCGCCAGGCGGCTGAGGGCAGCGGCACCACTGGCTTCATCGAGCGCGGTGGCAGCGGCAAGGGGTGGAACGACATGGGCAGCCTCTTTGGGGGCGGTCGTAGAGGCAGCTTTTTTCGGGGTCGAGGTCTTTGGGGTGGGCATGGCCGCGATATAACGCAGACATCGGACCACTGGCAAGGGGTGTGGCTGAAAATTTGCCTTGTTCGACGAGCCAGAGGTCATCACAGGGGCAGTGGCAGCACTTCTGGAAGTGGAAAAGGACGTTTTGAAGTGTGCCTTGGCACTTCTGGAAGTGGAAAAGGACGATTTGAAGCGTGCCTTGGCACTTCTGGAAGTGGAAAGGCACGGATTGAAGTGTGCCTTGGCACTTCTGGAAGTGGAAAAGGACGATTTGAAGCGTGCCTTGGCACTTCTGGAAGTGGGAAGGGACGAATCAGAGTGTGCTTTTTGACTTCAGAGAGGGATTTGGGACTTTGCGGGCTGGGGCCCCCCTTCCCGGCGCTACTTTTTTACCGGGCAGGCCCGATAAAAAAGCAGCTCTGGTCGGCCCCAGCCCTTTGGGGCTCTTTGGTTTGGGGGCTGGGGTTGGGCTTTTTGGGGGCTTGCGATACGCTGGCGCGGTTTGGGGATGAGCTTCTAACTTTGCTCGTGTGTCACGATGATTTTGACCAAGCTTCAGCTGGATAACTTTCGCTGCTTTGAGTCCGTGTGCCTGGAGTTGGACCCGCAGCTAAATGTGTTTATTGGGGGCAATGGCTCGGGCAAAAGCTCGCTGCTGGATGCTGTGGCGCTGTCTCTGGGACCGGTGCTTTCGCACCTGCCTGAGCTGAAAGGGCCAGGGCTCTCGCGCTCGGACATTCGCTTGGTGGCTGAGGACAGGCAGGCTCCCTTTGCGCGGGTCTGGGTAGAGGCGGAGCAGGCAGGCCTGCAGAAGTTTAGTTGGGATGCCGAAACGGCCAAGGATTTCAATGATGCGCTAGAGCAGGCAGGCCCCACCCGGTTTGGTTGGGATCGCATCTATCGGCGGGACAAGGCCAAAGAGACCTCGCTGGCTTTGCCTAAGAATGCGCGGGGGCTGAAAGAGCTGCACGAATGGCTAGATGACATCCTGAGCCAACATGAAAGTGAGCAGCCGTTTACGTTGCCGGTGTTTGCGCACTACGGGACCAACCGGGCGGTGGATGTGCCGCACAATGCGACGCAGGCCCGCAAGCGCAAGAGCTTTCAGCGGCTGGACGCGCTCCTTGGGGCGCTGGAGCCGAATGCCAACTTCAAGCGCGCCGTGGCCTGGTTTGAGCAGCTAGAGAACCAAGAGCTACGGCAGTCTAAAGGGGCTGCGAAGTCATCGCTGGAGGTAGTGCGCAGGGCGATTGAGCAGATGCTGCCTGGCATCAAAAATCCGCGCATGGATGCCGAAGATACCCGGCGATTTGTGGTGGATAGCAAAAACAGCGATGGAGTGATGGTGAAGCTGTTTCTGGATCAGCTCTCGGATGGCTATCAGGTGGTGCTGGGGATGGTGCTGGACTTTGCGCTGCGGCTGGTGCGAGCGAATCCCGAGCATCCAGACCCACTAAGGACGCAGGCGATCATGATCGTGGACGAAGTGGACCTGCACCTGCACCCCGAGTGGCAGCAGCACGTGATCCCGGATCTGCTGCGCACTTTTCCGGGGACGCAGTTTGTTTTGACCACTCATAGTCCGCAGGTGGTCAGCACTGTGCGCAGGCAGTTTGTGCGGCGTCTGGTGGACTATCAGGTTGTCGAGCTGCCCACCGAGATCATCGGTGCCGAGAGCGGTCGCGTGCTGGTCGACGCTTTTGATGTCCCCATGCGACCCCGCGGGCTGCCCGAAGTAAAAGCGCTAGAGGAATACATCGAGCTGTCAGAGTCGCCGCACGCTAACCCTGCGACACTGGACGAGAAACATAAGGAGGTGCTGGACACCTTTACTCGGGATGAGCCTGCGATTGGGCTGTCGGAGATGGCCAGGGCACATCGGCAGCTGCTGGCAGGGATGAAGCTAGAACTGCCGGTCATTCCTGCGCCAAGTGATGAAGAGTAGGGACACCCATGCGACATCTGGCACCACATGCAGAGCCGCCTGAGCTGACGAAGGCTCGGAAGCAGGGGCGATTGAAACCCAACTGGGATGACATTCCCTTGGATGTAAAGCCCAAGATTCGCGATCAGCTGTATCTCAAGCAGTGTGGGCTGTGTGGGTACTGCGAAGGCTCGCTGGGTGTGCTAGGGCGCCACATCGAGCATATCGAGCCCAGAGGCGGTATCGCCGGCAATCCTGGCCGCACTTACGTCTACGAAAACATGGTTGCTTCGTGCCAGGGCGATACGGTGGAAAAGAAGGAGGCCGAGCAAGATCCATCGTGCGGGCGAAAGAGCACTCGCCTAACAGCACGCTGGGTGGGGAAGAAAAAGGCCGAGCAAGATCCCTCGTGCGGGCACTTCAAGGATGAATACATCAAAGAGCATCAGCGGTTTGTGCTCGCCGACTTTATCTCGCCACGAGAAGCAGGGTGTGATCGGCAGTTTCGCTACCTAAGTGATGGTCGAGTGGTCCCTGCTGCCGGAGCTGGAACTGTAGAGTATCTACGCGCGGAATACACCATCGCGGTGCTGGGACTTAACTGCGATCGCCTTGTGGAATGCCGCAAAGTTCTTGCAAAGGCACTTATCGAGAGCGTCGAGCAGATGAAGCACAGTCCCGCAGCGCTGCAAGCACTGATGGATCTCCATTTGAGTCTTACGAGCGACTCAAATGGCAAGAGTGTGCTGCGGGACTTTTATTCGACGCGTAAGCAGTTCTTGAATTTTTGAACAGCGACCCTTCGCGACCCTTTTGGTTACTTTCCGGGGGTCTTGGGGGCGGCTGCAGCAGGCGGGGGCGGAATGTTGATGTCCACCGTCTGCACTTGGCCTAGGCCGGGGGCGGCGGTGGTCAGGGTGTTGATGGGGGCGCCTAGTTCGGCGGGGTTGCCGACTACTAGGACGGCGAAGCCGGTGGGGTTTAGGTACTGCTTGGCGACTCGGTTGACCTCGGCCAGGGTGACTTTGCGGATTTGGTCGGCGTAGGTCTTGGTGTAGTCGAGGGGATAGCCGGCAAACTCCAGGCGCATTTGGTCGCTTAGGACCTTCTCGGAGGTGTCGAGCTTGAACACGAACGAGTTGAGGATGCCCTCTTTGGCTTTTTGCAGCTCGGCCTCGGTGGGAGGGTTCTTGAGCATGCCGTTTACTTCTTCGTAGAGGGCTTCTAGCGCCTTGGCGGTGTTGTTGCTGGCGGTGCCGACGCTTAGGCGGTAGATGTTGGGCACCTCGTCGCCGATGCCGACGCCACCGCGTACGCTGTAGGCCAGGCCTTTTTTGCTGCGCACGTTGGAGAACAAGCGGGCGGCAAAGCCTCCGCCTAGGATCTCGTTCATGACGGCGATGGCGTAGTGGTCAGGGTTGCGCCGGGTGGTGCCCAGCTGGACCAGGTGGATGTTGCTCTGGTTTACGTCGTCCTTGGCGATGAAGAACAGGCCGGGCTTGGTGGGGGTGTAGGCGGGCAGGGGGGCCTTGGCCGTGGGACCTTTGGGCCATGCGCCGAGCAGGCCGCGTAGCTTTTGCTCCATGGCCTTGGCGTCGAAGTCGCCTTGCACGCCGATAAGGAGGTTCTGCGGCTGCACATAGCGCTGGTGCCAGCTCAGCAGGTCTTGGCGGGTGACGCCGGCCACGGTGCTGTACTCGGGGTGGCGGGCGTAGGGGTGCTGCGGGCCCAGGGCTAGCTTGGTCGACTCGCGGCCTACGATGCCCATGGGGTCGTCGTTGCGGCGCGAGATCTCGGTGTACAGCTGCTTGCGCGCCAGCTCCAGCTTGTCCTCGCGGAACTCGGGCTCGCGCAGCACCTCCATGGTGAGCTTCAAGATCTCGTCAAAGTCGCCCTTGAGGCTCTGCGCCTCTAGGTTGACGGAGTTGTGGTCGGCGCTGGTCTCGATGCTGGCGGCGCGTAGGGCCAGCAGGTCATCGAGCTGGTCGCCGGTGCGGGTCTTGGTGCCTCCGGTGCGCCAGACCTGGTCGTAGAGCGAAACTAGGCCGAGCTTGTCGGCAGTCTCCTCGCGCATGCCGCCGCGCACGGTGACAGCAATGTTAACAATCGGCAGCTCCGAGTCGGGCAAGAGGAAGATCGTGGCACCGTTTTCGAGCTGGATGCGCACGGGCGTCGGCTGGTTGATGTTGTGCAGCGGCGGCGTCTTGATGTTCTTCCAGTCGGCCTGGGCGGGGGGCAGTGCC
>JAGNNG010000112.1 GCA_017990795.1 Deltaproteobacteria bacterium | reverse complement strand
GTCGCGCGCGGCTGGAGGTACAGGCCGAGACCGGCTACATCGTGGCACCGGTGGCGGCCAAGGTGGCGGGCGTGCGCGCAGTCGGCCTTAATGGGCCATGGCTGGGCATTAGCCTAGGGCTGGGATTTTTGGTGCGGTAGTTAGTTCCCCTCCAGAAACTACTGCGGACCCCGCTGACGGTGCCGAGTGTGCTCACAGCCCTTAAGGCTGCTCCGCTCACTCGTCACCGCCATCGGGGTTCCTCGCTACGTTTCTGGAGGGGAACTAAAAATTGTCCGTCAGCTGCTGCGCGTTCTGCTGAACGTGTCGTCTGTCCTCACAGGCAGGAGGTTGCTGCGGGCGGGCGCCGCGCTTACAGGGTCTGCTCGCTACGTTTCTGGATGGGGACTAGTTACGCGTCTTTATGCACGCTTTCCAGCAAGCGAAAGTCGTGCAGGGTTGCATCTTTGTTCGCTAGAAACGCCTGCCTCGCCGGTCGTTGTGCCCCCCAGGAATGGCCTGTACAATCAAGTTGGACGCTGGAGGGCTCGCGCGCTCCTAGAGGACTCTAAATGGCTTCAACTTTGGACCCGGAACCAGCAGCAGCTCTTTCAACTGCGCCTAAAGCGGAAGCCAGTCCCGAGCTAGATGCGCAAGCCGTCCTGCGGCAGCTGCGAGAGAGCGAAGCGCTGCTAGACCAGCTAGCCCAAGGGGCACCGATTGTCATCTCGGTGATGGACCGCAATGGCGTCTTCTTGGCGCACATTGGCGCGGGTCTGAAGCGGCTGGGACTTACGCACAATCAGCTTCGCGGCATGAGCGTCTTTGAGGCGTTCCGCGGTGCCGACGATGCGCTGAGCCGCATTCGCGCAGCAATAGACGGAAAAGAGAGCAGCAACACCCAGGATCTGGGAAACAGCGTCTGGGACAACTGGTTTGGGCCACGCCGCGATGTGGACGGCAACATTGTGGGCGCGCTGTCGATCTCGACCGACGTCACCGACCGCGAGCGCGCTCGGCAAGCAATGGCGGAGCAGCTGCGCCAGCTAGAAGAGCAGAGCCGCGCCATCCGAATGATGTCGGTGCCCATCATCGAAGTGTGGCAGGGCGTGCTAGTCGTGCCTGTGGTGGGTCAGCTCGACTCCCAGCGGGCCGCGCAGATGATGGAGCAGCTACTAGATGCCGTCAGCCAGCGCGCAGCCAAGTTTGCAATCCTGGATCTGACGGCAGTAGATGTCGTCGATACGGCCACGGCGCAGCACCTGCTGCGCGTCGTGTTGGCACTGCGACTGCTGGGCGCGCAGGCCATGATCTCAGGCGTCCGAGCCTCTGTGGCGCAAGCGCTGGTTGGGCTGGGCGTGGACCTGTCCCAGGTCACCACGGTCGCCAGCCTACACGCCGCGCTGCGAAGGTGCATGAGCGCCCCTGAGCTGCAGCAGTAAGCGCCGCAAGAGGCCCAAGCGCTAAATTTCCGCTGACGCAAGGACCCAAGCGCGAAGGAGCGCTTCATGTATTGGCGTTGGGCCTTGGTCAGCTGGTGACGGAGACGCTACTGGCCGACTGCCTGACGCACGATGCGACCGGCGCTGATACTCATCGGGCGATAGACTTGTTCCCAGTTGATTGGATCTAGGACCCCATCAAAAAACGCCAGCGCGCACGGCGCTTCGTTGGCCATGCTGACCGCGCGAATTACCCGCGTGACCTGCTCTACCGTAAGACGGGCAACCCGCGAATAGTAGCGACAGGTGTTGGCCTGGTCACTCATGTTGGCGCCGCGAATGGCGCTCATCACGGTGCCTTCAAACTCGGCATCTTCAAGACCGCGACCGCCGCGAGGGCCGCGCCGACCACCACCGCCGTAGCCGCCGCCATAGCCGCCGCCCGCATTGCCGCCCCCGCCGCACGCCAGCTGCTCTAGGCGGCCAATCTCGCCCAGGTTCATGCCGTACTGCGCAGCCAGCGCCCGCGTGTGACGCACTGCTGCGCAGCTATTTTCGTCCGCAGACGCCACCTGCCCGCTGCCGATCACCAAAAGGCCCACTGCTGCTACCTGAACCAGCCAATTTGCTCTGCGCATGAAGTCTCCTTGGGAGTCATTTTACAGACAGGCGGCTTGTGCGCTGTATTCAAGCCCTGAAGGCGACCCTAGCGCGTGACAAAGTGGCGCTTTTTAGCGCAGGTGACGGACTCGATCCGCCAGGTGCTTGTCGCCCGCCGTCGTGACGCGCTGCGCGTAGGTGCGCAAGGTGCTGCCATGCGCGGCCAGGTGCGCTTCTAAGTGCGGCTGCAAGGTGCGCCAGCGCTTCGTCCAGGCGGCCTCGGGCGCGGGCTGTAGATCCAGGCGCGCGCACAGCAGTCCAAACAGGCGCAGGACTAGCTCGGGGTCTTGCAAGTGGGCTAGCTCTGCAGCCAGCACCGACAGCGCGGGGGACACGTGGGCCGCAGGAGCCGCAGCCGCCGCGGTCTGCCACTGCGCCTGCGCCCGCACAAACGCAGGCGTCGCCAGCTGCAGAAGCAGCGACAGCGCCTGACGCAAAGGCAAGCGCTGAGCCGGTACCGCCACCACCTGCGCCATCACCGCATCCACCGCCGCGCCCAGCGCCGGAATCGTCGCCGGATCACAGCCCGCAATCGCCTCTAGCGCGCGCCGACTGCGCCGCACGGCCACGTCTACCAGGTAGCTGCGGTGCTTGGCGCGCAGCGTCTTGTGCAGAGCCAGCAGCGCCACCACTGCCGCTTGCGTAGCCGCCTCGGTCGGAGCCACGGCCTGCAGTCGCGGCGGCAGCACCAGCTTGGGCGCAGCAGCGGCGGCCCCTTTGGCACCTTTGGGCGCAGCGGCGGCGGCATTGGCAGCAACTTCGGCGTAGCCTTCGCGCAGCTTCTCGGCGATTTTCTTCTCTAGCTCTTTGGTAGCCGCCTCGGGGGTGGGAAAGTCCTTGTCCTTGCGCTGACCATCGGTGCCCAGGCGTCCAAAGACGATGCTGAAGGTCTTGCCTACGACCTCTGCCATCCAAAACTTGGCGCTGGTGCCGCCTACAAACTCAAATCGCCGCATCCGCAGTCCCCTTTACCAGGCGCTAACTTGCGCAAAGTACCTTCATTTTACACGGCAAACAGGGCAGAGCGGCAGCGCTGTGGTCGCAGCAGGCGTGCTTTTTCCGCGCCCACACCAGCCCACAGCGGCTGGCCCTTCAGAGACGCGGACGGCGTTACCCAACCGCCAGCCGGGCCAAATCCAATCGTCGCTACGTCGGAGGTAGCGGAACCGGCGGAGATACCGGGGCCTTAGACTTATCTGGGCACAGCAGCGGTCCACCTACGCAGTCACGAGGGTCCATCGCAGCTGGCACGCGCGGCCAGCTGGGTCCCGCAGGCTGACCGTAGCCCTCACCACTGAAAGTAAGAACCGAGGAAATCGAATTCGTTCTGATGGGACGACTTGGGTCTTTGCCCCAAGTCTTGGTCTGATGCTGCTCCTCTAGGTCAAAGAAGTGGGAGGGCGACTCGGTTTGCAGCATGCGCACCGTAGTGGTCGAGCGCACCATGCCACCCGGCACGCGCCCGCCGTCGTCATCCTCCATGCTGGGCCGCGCGGTCATGGGCTCATACGAGAAGATGGGAACCAAGGTGCCTTCGTAGTCCAGGTTGCGTAGCTGAACGAGGAACCAGATATCGGTACCACTTGGCTCTTTTTTCCGAGGCTCGTTATATCGGCGACCGTGAACCACGAGGACTGCCCCAGGCAAAGTGGCATGGACATCGGTGCGCAGCGACAGCTGTAACGGCAAGACCGTGGGCTCAGGCGTAGGTGGGTAGCTTAGCTCTGGCCCTAGCTCATCCGCGTTGCGCTTGGCCACGGTGCGATCGCCGCCATCGGTCCCGGGCACGGTCACCCGCAGAAACGAAGGACACGCAGGCGTCCGCAGGTGCGCATACCTTGGGATGCAGACAAGCTTGACGGTGGCGTTATGCAAGACCGTGACCTTGCCCAGCGGATCCAGCGCCAGAAGATCCCCTTTGACGGTGCGCACCGGCTCTGGCGCGACGGCGGCAGCCCGAACCGGCGCAGCTGCGACCGGTCTAGACGGCGACGGATTGACCACTGCGGGAGTCGCCACGGCAATAGTCGCACCACTGACGCCTACCCCAACCATCAGCGCCAGCACAGCGCCAACACGACGGGCCAAACCCGCCTGCCCAAGCGTCGACCTCAACCGGCGCTCCCATTAGCGGTGCCGTGAAAGCGCGGCAGCACGTGCTTGGTCAGAAGCTGCATGGAGCGAATGACTTTTTCGTGGGGCAAGCCGCCAAAGCTCGTCAGAGCCAAGCAGTGGGTCATGCCGATGGCGGCGTAGCGCTCAAGCAGGCTGCAGATGTGGTCGGGATCGCCGATGGCCACTAGGCCGCGCTCGCGCAGAAGCTCTAACGACCGCTGCTTGGCAAAAAGGCGCGTGCGGACATAGCGATTCATGGCGCCCTCGGCGTCAGCAATCGCAGTCGCGGTGTCCTCGGCGCAGTAGATGTGAAGACCAAACGGCACCGTGGGTGCGATCTCTGCGCTGCTGCTGCTGGCAAAGGCCTGACGAAAGCCTGCGATGGGCGCGGCCAGGTCTTCTAGCTTCTCGGAGGCGGCGTAGGGGATGACCATCACCGGCAGACCGCGCTTGCCCAGGTGCAAAAGCGGCTCCGACCCCAGCGAGGCGACCCACAGCGGCGGCGACGGCTTTTGCAGCGGCGTTACATTTAGCTGCACGTTTTCAAAGTTGAAGTAGCGACCCGCATGCGAGAAGCGCTGGCCCAAAAAGGCCTGGCGAATGATGTCTAGGGCTTCGTCAAAGCGCGCGCGCTTCTCTTCATACGGGACCGAGAGGCCGTCAAACTCGTGCCGCAGATAGCCCGAGCCGATGCCCAGGTTTAGACGCCCGCCCGAGAGCACATCGAGCATGGCGTAGTCCTCGGCAATGCGCAGCGGGTTATCCAGCGGCAGCACCGCGACTGCCGAGCCCAGGCGAATGCGCTTAGTACGCTGCGAGGCTGCGGCCAAAAACACGGCGGGACGTGGCATCGCGCCGTACTCGTGAAAGTGATGCTCTGCGACCCAGAACGAGTCAAACCCCGCTTCGTCCGCAAGCTCTGCCTGGGCCAATAGCTCGCCGTAGAGCATGCTAACGGTGCGCGCCAGCTCCTGCGGGTAGTGGTCCATGACTGCGAAGATTCCGATGCGCATCGTGGTCGTACTCCATCTTTGGCCGGTGCAGCGGGCAGCGACTAAAACAGCTTTACGAAGAGGAGGGGCGCCGCAAATTGGGCGATTCCAGGCGGGTAATGCCAAACCCAACCAGCTGCAGCGCCACCCGCAGCCCTTCGTCTAGCGAGCCATACGTGCGCAGAGCCTTGGCCTTAAACTGCGGCATCTTCACAAGCCTGATAGCCATCTCGCTGGTCACCCCCACAATGATGCCCTTGGCTCCAAGCAGACCGACCGCTGTCATCGCTCGCTGCAGCGATAAGAGCGCCGTCTCTTCGACTTCAATCATACCGGTAATGTCGACGATGACCACCTGGGCCTGCTCTTTGGCGACTTCGGCCAGCAGGCGCTCCAGCATCTGGGTCGCGCGCTCGTCGTACATAAGGCCAATCAGCGGTAGCACCAGCACGCCCGCAAACACGCGCACCACCGGCAGCGAGACTTGCTGCAAGACCTCGTGCTGCATTGCGATAAGCGCCGCTCTCTCATCAAGCTCCCGCGAGCGCAGCGCGGTCAGAGCCGCCAGCTCTCGCTCTAGCTCGGCGCGACGCTGGACGATGGTGTGATTGAGCTTGCGCACGTACTCGTCCGTCATCGCAAAGATGGCGGTTAGGTACGCTTCGTCGATGCGCTGCAGCAGTCGCACCGCGCGCAGGGGCTCGACCGATTGCTCAGCCAGCAGCATCCCCATCGCCATGCGAAAGGAAGCAAAGCCTTTGAGCAGCGTTGAGACCCGAAACTCACTCTCGGCCCGGAAGGTGGTCACAAACTCGATAAACGCGAGCAGTGGCGCTTCGTCACCGTGCAAGAGCAGCGCTTCATTCCAGGCGACCACGCGCTCGACCAAGCGCTGCGTCTCAGCACGCGGACGCTTGCCCTGCAAGTCCACAGCAGCGGCCACCACCCAATCGGTGGCCCGCTCTACGATCTGGGCGCGATACTGCTGTAGCAGGGGCGCCAGCTCATCTACTGGATCTTGCACTAGGCTTTCTATTGTACCGAGGTCTGCGCTTCAGCGATAAAGAAAGGCCACCACACGCAGCGACAGCAGAACCATGGACTGCCGAGGCAAGCTGCATTAACTAGCTCGGGGAAGGTCTAGTGGGTGGACAAGAGGCTGGGGGCAAGTCGCAGGAGGGCGTAGACCAGCGCCAGCAGCGCCAGCATGGTCATCGATACCCACTCTAGAGG
>JAGNNG010000111.1 GCA_017990795.1 Deltaproteobacteria bacterium | reverse complement strand
ACGAGGTCACGCGCGGCGACTACACCGGCGCCATCTTGCGTGAGCGCAGCGACGAGATTGGCCTGCTGGCCGACCGATTTAACGAGATGACGCGCTCGCTTCGGCAAGCGCGCGAGCAGATCCTGGCCGGCGTGGATGCCAAGCTGCAGCTCGAGACGCGACTGCGACACTCGGACAAGCTGGCGACCATCGGGCAGCTGGCCGCAGGCATTGCGCACGAAGTGGGTACGCCGCTTAACGTCATCGGCGGTCGGGCACGCGTGATGGCGCGACGCAGCGACGACCCCACCGCTGTGCAAAAAAACGCCGAGATCATCGCCACCCAAGCAGAGCGCATCACCAAGATTATCCAGCAGCTGCTTGATTACGCTCGACGCAAAGCCCCGGCGCGGGCCGAGCTGGACTTGCAGCGCGTGTGTGTTTCGACGCTGGACTTCTTGGAGCACCAGCTGAGTACGCGGCAGGTGACAGCGATGCTGCACCCCTTTGCGGTGCCGACGCGCGGCGATGAGGACCCAGCCGTGGTCGCGTTGCTACCCAAGCGGCCTGTGGTGCTAGGCGATGCAGATCAGCTGCAGCAGGTGTGCCTGAACCTGTGCGTAAACGCTATTCAAGCGATGCCCGAGGGCGGCACTCTGGACCTGCACCTGGATGGCCTGGTTCGTCGCAAACCCGGTCTGGATAAAGCGCCGCCGGGCGCGTATGTGATGCTGTCGGTGGCTGACACCGGTGTGGGCATCGACGACGCGGATCTGGGGCGTATCTTCGAGCCGTTTTACTCGACCAAGACCTTGGACAAAAAGAGCAAGCTCGGCGACGGGCCAAGCGGCAGCGGCCTGGGTCTGTCGGTGTCCGCAGGCATCGTGAAGGACCACGATGGCTGGATCGAGATCGAGCGACGCCCCTCAGGCGGCACCATCTTCCGCGTCTTTTTGCCTGCCCCCGAGGACGATGCCGTGATTCCGCAGCGTCGCAGTAGCGCCCCCCCGCGAGTGGGAGCCAGCGTCGCTGCTGCAATTGATACTGCCGACGCAGCTTCCTCGATGCTAGAACCTGGTTCCGAGGGCGATGGTGCATCCGAGTCTACCCGCTTGCCTTCGTCAAGGTTGTGAACATGGCGCATCCTCCCAAATCCACCAGCAAGCTCCCGATGGTTCCGGCGTCTCCCCGTAGTGGCGAGCGCAGTCGGTCGGTTCCGCCTCCGCCTCCCACCGATGAAGCGACCGGTAGCAAGGTGCCCCGGGCGCGCTACACGATCCTGGTGTGCGAGGACGACGCGGCCATGCGCGACCTCCTGCAGGATACTCTGACCGACGAGGGCTTTCGGGTAGAGACAGCAGCCGGTGGCTACGCCGGGATCGCGCGCGTGCAAAAAGGTGGCATCGACTTGGTGGTGACTGACGTGCGCATGCCCGATCTCGACGGCCTGGATATGCTGCGCGAGATTCGCGGCTCGTCGTCGGACAGTCCGCCGCACGTGATTGTCATCACGGCGTTTGGCTCCATCGATACCGCGATCAAGGCCGTGCGTCTGGGCGCGCACGACTACATCACCAAGCCATTTAACATGGACACACTGGTGCTGGCCGTCGACAAAGCACTTGAAGAACGAGGCCTGCGCCAAGAGGTTGCGCGCCTGCAAAAAGAGGTCGAGCGGCCTTATCGCTTCGACAACATCATCGGTCGCTCGCCGCCGATGCACGAGGTCTTTGGGCTCATTCGTCGCCTCTCTAGCTCGTCGGTGAACGTGCTGATCACGGGCGAGTCTGGCACCGGCAAAGAGCTGGTGGCGCGCGCGATTCACTACAACTCTCCGCGCAGCAAGCGGCCCTTTGTCGCCGTCAACTGCGCCGCCATTCCTGATCAGCTGCTGGAGTCGGAGCTGTTTGGTTACAAGCGCGGCGCTTTCACCGACGCACGCACCGATCGCGCGGGCCTGTTTGTGGAAGCCGACGGTGGCTCGCTGTTTCTGGATGAAATCGGCGACCTGTCCCCGGCGCTGCAGGCCAAGCTGCTGCGAGTGCTGGCCGAGCGCGAGATTCGACCCCTGGGCTCCGCGCGCGCAGAAAAAGTCGACGTGCGGGTGATCTCAGCGACGCATCAGGACCTACTGGCAGGCATGGGCGCGGGGACGTTTCGCGAGGACTTGTACTATCGCCTCAACGTGCTGCAGATCCATCTGCCCGCGTTGCGCGATCGCGCCGAGGACATTCTGCCGCTTTGTGAGCACTTTTTGACGCGCGCCGCAGAGCGTAGCGGCAAGCGCATCAGCGGGCTTAGTCAGCCTGCGACGAAGATTTTCCTGTCGCACAGTTGGCCCGGCAACGTCCGTGAGCTGGAAAATGTAATCGAGCGTGCGGTGGCACTTTGTGAAGGCTCGCAGATTACGCCGCAAGACCTGCCACCGACGCTGCGCGAGCGAAAGCCGGCGGACCTGGTGGGCTTTGCTCTGCAGCGCAACATGACCCTGGCCGAGCTGGAGCTGGAGTACATCCAGCGCGTAATGAAAGAGGAGAGCGGCAACAAGACCCGCGCCGCGCAGCGCCTGGGCCTGGATCGCAAGACCCTGTACCGCAAGCTAGAGGAGACCGATCGCGAAGGGGACAGCGATGGTGCCGGAGCCAGTGGCGATGACGACGACTCGGTATAGTCCGCCGCCGCGCGGGCTGCCGCGCTTGCTGCTGGCGTACTGGGTGACGCTGGCGGTGCTGCTTAGCTACTACGTGCTGCGGCTGCGGCTGCGCTTTGTCAGTGGTCCGAAAGCGGCGCAGCTGCTGAAGGCGGCGCACACGCGCAACGCCACCCGGATCTTTGAGGCCATTGAGCGCCTTGGGGGTCTGTTTATCAAAGTCGGGCAGCTCATCAGCATCATGACCAACGTGCTGCCCGATGAGTTTCGGGTGCAGCTGACCACGCTGCAGGATCGCGTGCCGCCGCGCCCCTATCACGATATCGAGCGCCGCTTCCGCGAGGAGTTTGCGGGCCGACTGCCGCACGATGTCTTCGCCGAGTTTTCGCCCGAACCCGTGGCTTCAGCGTCGATTGGTCAGGTCCACCGCGCCCGCACCAAAGACGGCACCGAGGTCGCGGTCAAAGTGCAGTACCCCGACATCGAGGAGATCGTGCGCATCGATCTGCGCGCGCTCGGGCGCATCTTTCAGGTGCTGCACTGGATGGCGCCCTATCACGGCATGGATGCGGTATTTGCCGAGATTCGCGCCATGATGCTGCAGGAGCTGGACTTCTCCGCCGAGGCGCGTCAGCTGCAGCGCATCGCCGACAACTTTACCCAGCACGCGCCGCAGCTCCCGGTCGGCTTTCCTTCGCTGCAAGCGAGCTTGTCGACCGCGCGCGTCCTGACGACGAGCTGGATCGCGGGCTTTAAGGTCAACAGCCTCGCCAAGCTGGATGAGCTGCATATCGACCGCACGCAGCTGGCTCGCACCATCGTGACGGCTTACTGTCAGCAGATTTTCCGCGATGGTGTCTATCACGCCGATCCGCACCCGGGAAACCTGCTGATCTTGCCCGCGCCCGCCTCCGCAGCTGGGGCTTCTGAGCCAGCAAGCGCGTCGGCAACTGGCGGTGATGCTGCGACGTTGCTGCCACTGGGCGGGGCCAAAGTCATCTTTTTGGACTTTGGTGCCGTCGCTGAGCTGTCGCCCACGATGCGGCGCGGCATCATCGAGATCCTGCAGGCGGCGCTGACGCGAGACACGCCGCGGCTGATCGTGGCGATGAAGGACATGGGCTTTATCGCGCGCGGCGCCGACCCCGAGGTCTTTGAGCGCGTGGTCGATTTCTTCCACGACAAGTTCCAAGCCGAGGTCAAGCTAGAGTCACTGTCGCTGCGCGAGCTGAAGCTGTCGCCCGAAAAGGCGCTGTCGGATCTGGCCGATCTGCGCAAGCTCAACGTGTCGCTGCGCGATCTGATGCAGCACTTTCACGTCCCCAAAGAGTGGGTTCTGTTAGAGCGCACGCTGCTGCTGCTTTTGGGCCTGTGTACCGAGCTTGCCCCCGAGCTAAACCCGATGCAGGTGATTCGTCCCTACGTCGAGGAGATGGTGCTGGGCCAGGACCGCGACTGGTCCAAGTTCCTGGTCGAGACGACTCGCGATGTTGTCACTCACGTCGCGCAGCTGCCCGGCGAGCTGCGCAAGTTTATCGCGCGGGCCCAGCGCGGTCAGCTGGAGGTGCGGTTTCGGGGCCTGGACCACAGCGCGCAGCTTTTGTACACGCTTGGCCATCAGATTATTTATGCGGCGCTAGGGATTACTGCTTTTGCGGCCTCGCTGGTGTTAGATGGGCGAGAGCAGCCCGAGCGCGCAGAGTGGGCGCTGTATGCCGCCGGATTCTTTGGCGGACTGCTGCTGCTCAGCATGCTGCGCACCCGGGCGGCCAAAAAGCACCAAGAGGGCGCTCGCGCCCCCATGTAAAATACGAAAGCGTCGCTAATGCACATTATCCAGGCTGAGTTTCTAAAGAGCGCAACCCGCGCCTCCGAGTGGCCGACGGTAGATTTTCCCGAGATCGCGGTCTGTGGGCGCAGCAACGTCGGTAAGTCGACGCTGCTCAATGCCATGCTCGGGCACAAGCTGGCGCGCGTCTCACGCACACCGGGGCGGACGCGGCTGATTAACTTTTTCGTCGCGACGGCGGTGCTGCCAAGTGGTGCGCGTCAGAAGCTGCTGGTCTCGGACCTGCCGGGCTTTGGTTACGCCAAGATCTCGCGCAGTGAGCGGGCGCAGTGGCAGCCGATGATGGATGAGTACCTGACGGCGCGCGAGTCGCTGTGCGCGGTGGTGCTGCTGTGTGACAGTCGCCGCGCCGCCGAGCTATCCGCCGTGGAGCAGATGCTGGACGAGACGGAGATTGCTCACTATCTGCGCGAGCATGATCGAGCAGTACTGTCGGTGCTGACCAAGGCCGATAAGCTGAGCAAGCACGAGCGCAAGCCGGTGGCACTGCATGTGCAGCGTCTTCTTGGTTACAGGCCGACGATCTGCTCGGCGCAGACCGGGGAAGGCATTGCCGAGCTGTGGACGCGGCTTGGTCTGCTGCTGCGACCGCGCCTGGGCGATGCATCGGCAGCAGCGTCTGAAAATACTGGTGAGGCGGCGCAGGAAGCGTCCTAAATCACACTTGTAGCAATCGATGTGGGAGGATCTCTAGATGAGTGAGCACACGCCCCAGGGTGGGGGAGCGGGTGGCGAGGTCGCAAGTCAGGGTCACGGCGAGTCGGGCGGCGGTCTGCGCGTCGTCCTGGTGGCCCTGGCCGTGAATCTGCTGATCGCGCTGTTTAAGTTTGTGGCGGCGGCGCTCAGCGGCTCGACGGCCATGCTGGCGGAGGCCGTGCACTCCCTGGCTGACACTGCGAACCAGGCGTTTCTGCTGGTGGGGATGAAGCGCAGCTCGCGCCCACCCGACAAGCTGCATCCCTTCGGCTACGGTACCGAGTCCTATTTTTGGGCATTTATCGTCGCTGGCAGCATCTTTTTGATCGGTGCCGCCGTCAGCATCTGGGAGGGCAGCGAGAAGCTGTGGCACCTGTTTCATGGCAAACCCTCGCCGCACTCGGGGAATGTGCTGTGGGCGGTCGTGGTGCTGTCGGTGTCGCTGCTGCTAGAGCTGTGGTCGCTGCGCGCCGCGCTGCAGGAGTTTCGTCACCTGGCCAAAGGTCGCGGCCTGCGCCAGGCCCTGCGCGACATTCGCGACCCGACGGTGCTGACGGTGCTGTTTGAGGACCTGGCGGCGCTGTTTGGCCTCGTGGTCGCTCTGCTTGGCATCGTGGCGTCCTACATCACCGGGCAGCAGATCTGGGATGCGCTGGCCTCGGTCGTCGTCGGGCTGGCGCTGGGCACGGTGGCCTACTACCTGGGCAAGGACAGCATGAGCCTGCTCATCGGCGAGGCCGTTCCCGAGGAAGAACACCGTCGCATGGAGCAGATCGCTGGTGAGCATCCAGCCGTTCTGCAGGTCGTGCACCTACGGACGCTGCATATCGCCCCGCAAGAGGTGCTGGCGGCCTTCAAGCTGCGCTTTGCCCGCGACCTGACGATGGACGCGCTAGAGACCGCAATCAACGACCTGGAAAAGCGCCTGCGCGCCGAGCTACCCCACCTCCGTCGCATTTACATCGAGCCCGGCTTCGACGAGACCGTCGAGCGCCGTGCCCGCGGTGAAGCGCACTAGACCCGATCCCAAGCCAAGTACCGCTCGGTATTCTCCTGCCATTATCGGTTTAGGTTCATAAACATAAGTGGGGTTAACCCCATGAAAACACATGCCAAATATTGGCTGTGTCGTAATGCGGTATTGCAATATAGAAGGCTTAATTATTGTGTAATTTCTGCTCAGATTGAATTGAAATTAGTGAATTGACATAAAGGGCGGACTTGATAAAATCATAAGATCTTTTCTGGTCGTACGGCCTGGGGTG
>JAGNNG010000110.1 GCA_017990795.1 Deltaproteobacteria bacterium | reverse complement strand
TTGACCGGGCATAAAGTCCGAGCCGCTGGTGTTGCGGTACTCTAGGTAGCTACCGTCGCCGCGCGTAGTTACAGAGATCGGGCTAGTGCCTGCCTGCAAGGTGATGGTGCCCGCGTGCGGCAAGCTGAACGAACTGCCGGTGCAGCGATAGGCAGTACATTCTCCGACGGTAGTTCGTGCGCAGCCTGCGGCACTGGAAAGCGGGTCAATAAACAGCGCTGTCGCTGCCGACTGCGAATAGGTCGTCGGCCCGACGGTAAACGAGGAACTGCCAATCCGTACCAACCCCAGTGCTGGCGGTGGCATTGCCATGTCCGGACCCGTTGGCGTGGGCATCGTGGAGCCGCCCTCATCGCAGGCAGAGACCAGTAGAGCAGCACCCACCAGCGCTACTGTTGCCAACCAGCGCGTAGACGATCCCAAGCAGTATTGAGCGTGAACCGGGGTCTTAGTCGAGTTCTGAGTCGCGGTCATTAGGCACTCCCAAACAAGAGGACAGCACGTAGCTCAATGTAGCAGTCGCAGCTTTGCTCGGTGCGAAAAAGCCGCTGTCGGGGTACGTGCGGCAGCTGCGCGCAAAAAATCGCCCGCTTGTGTCGAGGGGCTAACCCTGGCTAGCATGGCCCCATGAGCAGCTCCGCGATTCGTCGCGACTTGATTGTCGACCGCCTGATTGGCCATGCGCGGAGCCGCCCGTCCGCTCCGGCGCTGTATGCTCGCGTAAAAGGGGGAGGTGGCGACGAGTTTGTGCCGCTGACCTTTGCCGAGTACGAGCAGCGTGCGCGCGCGTTTGCCGCAGCTTGCATCGACTTGGGCATGCCCGTCGGTGGTGCGGTTGGTATCGTCGCCGATAGTCGGGTGGAGTGGGTGCTCGCGGCGATCGGGGCGCAGATGGCCGGCGGCATGACCGTGGGCATCTATCAGACCTCAACCGCTGAGCAGACGGCCTACATCCTGCGGCACAGCGAGGCCTGGGTGGCGGTGCTAGAGAACCTGCAGCAGTGGCAGAAGCTGCAGCCACATCTGGCGACGCTGCCGCAGCTTCGGCGAGTGGTTATGATGGATGGCTACGCGGCGCTGTCTGCCGAAGATCTGGCGCTGACTGCAGCGTCGGGCGGCAAGCTGCTGCAGCCGTGGGACCAGTTCTTAAGTAGCGGTACGGCCTCGCTTCCGACGGTGGCCGAGCGGATCGAGAACCTCCAGCCGGATCAGATTGCGTCGCTTATCTACACCTCGGGGACGACGGGGACGCCTAAGGGCGTGATCTTGACCCATCACAACCTGGCCTGGACTGCGGCCTGCGCGCTGCAGATCCACCACGCGGACGAAAAAGACGTGGTGGTGTCGTATCTGCCGATGTCGCATATCGCCGAGCAGCTGTTCTCGCTGTATCTGACCATCACCAGTGGCGCGCGCGTCTATTTCAGCGGCGGCATCGAGCGCATCAAAGAGACGCTGCTAGCAGCGCGCCCGACGCTGTTTTTGGCAGTGCCGCGGGTCTGGGAGAAGTTTCAAGCTGGGGTTGTGACCAAGCTGCAGCAGGCCTCGCCGCTACAACGACGAGTGATTGCGTGGGCCCGCGATGTCGGTACTCGCTCCGGTCGCTACCGCCTGGATAGCGGCAAGCCCTTCGGTCTGCTGGTGCTGGAAGAGAAGCTGGCGCAGAAGCTGTTTTTTACCAAGCTCAAGACTGCGCTGGGGCTTGAGCGTGTGCGCGTGGCAATCACGGGCTCGGCGGCGATTCGCAAGGATGTGCTCGATTTTTTCCTGTCGCTGCAGCTGCCGATCTACGAAGTGTATGGGCTGTCCGAGAGCTCTGGGCCGCTGACCTGCAACGCGGCAAAGCCCGGTCATACGCGGCTTGGCACCGTCGGTCGACCGCTGCCGGGCACGACGCTGAAGCTGGCTGAAGACGGTGAGGTGCTGTTCCAAGGCCCCAACGTCTGCGCCGGCTACTTCAAAAACCCCGAGGCGACGGCGCAGGCCATCAAAGACGGCTGGCTCTATACCGGCGACGTCGGCGAGATCGACAGCGACGGCTTTTTGCGGATCACGGATCGGAAAAAGGACCTGTTTAAGACCTCAGGCGGCAAGTACGTGGCGCCGCAGCTCCTAGAGGGGCAGCTGCGTAGCATTCCGCTAATTGCGCAGGCTGTAATCGTCGGTGAAAGCCGTAAGTACCTGACGGCGCTGCTGACGCTTGAACCCGAGCGTGCGCTGGCGTTTGCAAGGGAGTCCGGGCTGTCCGAAGACCTGGATGCGCTGGCGCACGAGCCCAAGGTGCTGGCGCTGATTCAAGAGCATGTCGACCGTCTGAACAAGACGCTGGCGCGCTTTGAGACGATCAAGCGCATCACCTTGCTCGGGCGCGACTTTACCGTCGCCAACGACGAGATGACCCCAAGCCAAAAGCTAAAGCGCAAGGTCATCTACACGCGCTATGCCACGCAGATCGACGCCATGTACCCCGAGGCTGACTCCGCGCAAGAAGGCTAACTCAGACGGCTGGGTTGGCTGTCCGTACGATCGCTACTTAATCGCGATGATACGGACTGCCATCCAGAATCGAGACGGCGCGGTACAGCTGTTCCAGGGCGATCAGTCGCGCCAGTCGGTGTGGCAGCGTCAGCTTTGACAGGCCCAGCAGGTAGTCGGCGCGGCTGCGCAGCTCGGGAAGATGACCGTCGGCGCCCCCGATGCACAGCGCAATCCCAGGCGCGCCGGATTGCATCGCCTGCGCCAGCTTCCCCGACAGCTCGCGAGAGGTCGGCTGCACGCCGCGCTCGTCGAGCACCCAGCGCAGGTAACGCGGCGGTAGGCGCTCGGGCAGCTGCGCATCGGTCTTCACTTCAATGATCTCGACGGGCAGCCGAGGGCGCAGGCGCGTCATGTACTCAGCGCAGCCCTGGGCCACCCAGGCGTCACGCAGCTTGCCCACTGCCACCACCAGCAGCTTCACGTTATTTCCGCAGCGCTAGCGGGTAGGTCATCGTCGCCTGCAGCCAGTCGGCATTGTCGCGCACCGCATCGGTCAGCTTTTGCACCAAGCCGTCACGCTGTTCAAACAGACGGTAGCCTTCACGCGGACGTAGGTAGCCTTTGGCCTTGGGGTGCTGAGCAAACAGCGCTTCTTCGCCCATGCGCTCGGCCCAGCGGGCATAGCGAGCACGGTTGTCGAGCAGCGCCTTGATCAGAAACGGCAGCACCACCGTGTAGTCGCCCTGCATACTCTCGGTCGTCTGCAAGTACACGTCTTTATCGACCTTGCCCCAGGTCACCGCTTCCGCCGGCGGACACGAAGACAGCGAGCCATCGGTGATCGGTGCAGTCGTAATTTGCACATCGAAAGCGTAGCCGCGTACGTCGGGCAGGCCTAGCACTTGCGACAGCGCGGGCTCGGGCTGCAGGTTGTAGTTTTTGGGTACGCCGCCGCCCAGGATCAACGTCGCTAAGGCACGTGCTTCGTGGTCAAACAGACCCCAGCGATGGTATGCGCAGGACTCGAACACCTCCGCCTGCAGGTCCAGCTCAAAGCTGCTGTTTGGACGCAGCCCTGCTTTGCCCATCGCCCACAGCTTCATCGCATTTAGAAACACGCTGCCGTCGCCCGGCGCGCCGACAAAGACTGGAATCGCCAGTCGATGGCAGGTCGCCAAAAGTCCGGGCGAGACGTCATTTTGTTTTTCCTGCGCCGCGTAGTACTCGCCCAGGCGGTAGCGCAGTTCGGTGCCGGTCATCTTGCACTGAAACTCGGGGCGGCTGAGCACGGCGGTCAGGAAGCGATCTTGATCGAGCAGTACTTGCTCATCGAACGCCATGTCGGTGACGCGGATGGTGCCCTCGTCCCGCAGTGCGCCGTCGTTGCCGAAGATCGGGACCTCGTGGACGGGATCGCGGTGCTGGTCGAGGCTGCGGTGGCCATCGTGGTAGCAGACCGCATCCGTCGTCGATAAGTAGGCGATCCAGCCCGTCTCTAGCAGCGGCAACAGCCACGTCTGGTGTTGGCCCGAGACGGTGACCGGTCCAGCGATCGCCAGCGTCAGCGGACAGCCAGCGCCGATCGCGTCGTCCAAGATGGTGTAGATGCGACGCAGAAACGCGCCTCCAAATGCTGGCAGGCAGGAGCGGAACAGCTCGTCCAGCGTCTCGACTTCATCGATGCGACGAACATGCACGGTGCGACGAGCCGGAGCTTCGTGGGTTACAGCTTGCGAGTCTGACGGCGAGGTGGGCGACGCTGCGCCGCCACAGGGATAGCGGGTAGACATGGCGCGGACTATGCCAAGCTCGCCTGATGGCTGCAACGGTCGGCGCTAGAAACTGCGCGGCGGCTACTCGCCCTGCTCGGCAACCTGGCGCTTAAAGCGGCGCTCCAGAGCCTTGCGCTCGACGCCAAGTACGCGGGCGGCGCGGGTTTGGTTGTGCCCGGACAGCTCCATCGCGATGCGCACCATCGTGCGTTCCATCAGGTCCAGCTTGTTTTCACCGGGCATTTCGCGAGCTAGCAGCAGCCGCGCCAGTCGATCGATCTCACCCGGTTCGCTAGCGCCCTCGCGACGCAGCGGTGCGACCTGATCGATGCTGCGCGGCGTGACCTCATCGGTGTCGCACAGCAGGGCCAAGCGCTCGATGGTGTTGCGTAGCTCGCGGACGTTGCCGGGCCAGCTGCGCTGCTCCAGGTTCTGCATCGCATCTTTGCTAAAGCGCAGCGGACGGCCAAACTGCGACACGAAGTGTGCGACCAGAACGGCGATGTCTTCTCGTCGCTCCGACAGCGCAGGCACTTCCAGCGAGATGACATTGAGCCGGTAGTACAGGTCCTCGCGAAAGCGTCCGTCGGCGATGCGCTGCTCCAGGTCTTGATGGGTGGCGGCAACCACGCGTGCCTTGAAGGTCACCGACTCAGAGCTACCGACGCGGCTAAACCGCCGGGCCTCAAGGACGCGCAGCAGCTTGGCTTGTAGGTCCGGCGTCAGCTCAGCCACTTCGTCTAAAAAGATGGTGCCAGTGCCTGCGGCTTCAAAGCAGCCCACGCGGCGGCTCATGGCGTTGGTGAACGCGCCGCGCTCGTGGCCAAACAGCTCGGACTCAACCAGACCGGGCGCGATGGCCGAGCAGTTCACAGCGATAAGCGGCTCCCCCGCGCGCTTGCCTGACTGGTGTAGCGCCTGCGCGACCAGCTCTTTGCCGGTACCGTTGGGGCCACGAATCAGCACGGTGGCATCGGCATCAGCGACGCGACGGATAAGGTTACGCACGCGCTCAATCGCAGGTGAGACTCCGACGATGGCACCCAGACCATAGTCGCGCTCCAGGCGCTCGGCCAGCTGCTCGACGCGCTGCTGCAGGTCACGGCGCGCCAGGATCTCGACGATGATCGGCACGATCAGCTCGGGCGACAGCTGATCTTTTAAGACGTAGTCCACCGCGCCCGCGCGCATGGCTTCGCGTAGATCCTGCATCTCTACCGACGCTGAAACGACGACTGCCGGCGCTGGCTGTAGCCGCCGTACCTGCTTGATAAACTCGATGCCGCCGCGCTCCAGCTGGCTGTCGGACAGGTGAATGTCGACCAGGTACGCGTCAAAGCGCTGCTCTTTGCATAGCTGCAGCGCCTGCTCGACCGAGGTCGCTTCCTCAAAGTGCATGTCCTCCAGCGACGACAGAACTGAGCGCAGCACGCGTCGCGCCGCGCGCTGATCATCCAGGATCAGAATGCGAGCGCGGCTCACGAGCGACGAGCCTTGGCTGCCGGGTTCTCGCGGATCTGCACCAGGCTGGCGGGCAGCCGGTCGAGCTTGCGGATTTGGTTATTCTTGTCGGCTTCGCCAAAGCTCAGTACGCCCGTCGGACAGCCTTGCACACAGGCGGAGCAGCGGACGCATTCGGGGTCCTGCATCGGCTGGCCTTTGTTTGCAAAGTTCATGACGTCGATGCCCATGTGGCACACCGAGGTGCAGACGTTGCAGCTGATGCACTTTTTCTTCTCGGAGAAGATACGGAAGCGCGAAAACCGCGCGTAGATGTGCATCAGCGCCGCCAGCGGACAGGCGATGCGACACCACACCCGCCCCGAGTACTTAAAGTACAGCCCGACGCCCAAGATGCCGCCGAAGAAGATATCGACCAGCCACTTGTAGCTTAGGTAGTTCACCAGCTGCCCGGCGTCGTTTTTACCTTCCATCAGCAGGTGAAACTTGTGCGCGGCCCACGATGAGGGCGCAAGCCAGCCATAGACGCGCAGCACCAGCAACAGCACCGCGATTGCCAAAATGCCCTGACCGATCATGTTCAGACGGTTCCAGAGCGGTCCGTGCGGCATCTTGGTGCGCTGCGTGTCGCCCAGCGTCTCGGCGAGCGCTCCACAAGAGCAGATCCAGCCGCAGAACGCGCCCTTGCCGAAGCGCCACACCAAATAAGGAATCAGCACCAGCGTCTGCAGCGCCGAGATCACCAGCCACCACGTCAT
>JAGNNG010000109.1 GCA_017990795.1 Deltaproteobacteria bacterium | reverse complement strand
TCCAGATTGCGAATCACCGAGGCTGCCGAGCGCAGCGAGATCTCATGCTCCCCCGACCGACCGCCGTAGAGCACGGCCACGCGAAGCCTGCGTTTTTCCGTCACAGCTAGTGGCTCCTTGGCACTTTGTCGAGGTCGATCTGCTCCAGCGCGGCGCGGATGACCTGCGACTTATTGGCCTTGGTGTGCCCACGACGCTTCAGCTGCTTTACTAGGTCATCGAGGCGCGCAATGTCCTCGTTGTACAGCGAGATACAGACGACCTTGTAGTGCGTCGGACGCGGCTTCTTCTCCGCAGTCGGTTCACCGTCGCCAAGGTGCTCCGCCGCCAGCGTCTCTTCACGGCTAGGCAGGCGGTCCCGGGTCACCACGCCGCTGCGGGCAGGACGCGCAGGCTCGGGACGGTAAAGACCTTGCAGGATGTCATCTACGGACAGCGGGTCGCAAGCCAGGGCGCGGGGCGCGGTAGCGACGGCAGCTTTGGCACTCATTACGGTTACTCCAACCAAGAAACAATGACGGCTATAAAAATACTCAGGCGACAAAAGCGCGCTGGCCCAACGGACTTCGCGCGTCTTTAGAACAGTGGTTCGTCGTGGACGACTACTCGGCCCCCAGCAGCTGCTCGCTGGGCAGGCCGTGCGGACGACGGGGCGGTACCTTGGCTTCGACGGGCGGAGCCTTGGCGGGTCGGTCGAGGCCAATGATGCGCTCGATCACGCGACGGTAATCTTCGGCACCGGGCGACTCGTTGTCGTACTCGAAGATGCTCTGACGGTGGCTGGGCGCTTCGGCAAGGCGCGTCGAGCGGCGAATCGGCTCAAACAGGCGCTCTTTGAAGTGGCCACGCAGCGTATCCAGGGCCTCTTTGGCCAGGCGAATGCGGTTGTCGTAAAACGTCGGCAGTACGCCCGCGATGCTGACGGAGTGCCCAAGGTGTCGCTCGATGTCCTTGAGCGTCTTTAGCACCTGCTTGACCCCGACCAGCGACAGATAGTCACACGAGACCGGAATCAGCACTTCGTCCGCGTAGGTCAGCGCATTCTGATTCAGCAGCGACAGTGACGGACCGCAGTCCAGCACGATGTACTGGTACCGCCGATGCGTCTGGCCCATGCGCTGCGCCAAGATGCGGTCACGATCTTGGTCTTGCCGCGCCAGCCAGATCTCAGCGACGGCAAGTGTGGCATCGGCAGTGACGACATCCAGGTGTCCGCGCACCGGCACCGCGACATCGGCGACATCGGCCCCTTCGACAATCACGTGGTACAGCGAGCGCTCGCCCTTGATGCCCAGGCTGGCCCCGACGTTGCCCTGCGCATCGGTATCGACGAGCAGCGTCTCAAAGCCTCGCTCTGCCAGACCGGCGGCCAGGTTGATGGCGGTGGTGGTCTTTCCGGTTCCGCCCTTCTGGTTCAAGATGGCCAGCTTGCGCGCTCGTCGCGCGGTAAAGCCCCCATCGCCCAGGGCTGAGCGTCGACACTCTAGCTGGCAAAAGAACTGGCGCTGCGGCGAGCCGCCCGCGGAATTGGGCAGGGTTGCAACTTGGTAGGCAAACTGGGGAATGAACTGCTGACCACACGTCGTACAGGCCTCAAGCATGAGCCCATTAGATCGCCGCCGATCGAGGCACGCAAATTTTTGCGCCCACAGCTTTTGCCGCGTGCCCCCCGTCGGCGCGAAAAGCGGCGACTACACCGACGAGGGCGGCGTCCGCAAAAGCATTAGCTGCGCCAGACCGCGATAAAAGCCGAACGGCTCCAGTCGCTTCACGATTTGCTCGGCGATGGCCAGTCCGTAGGTGTGCTGCTCACTACGCGTCGCAGGCTTGGGCAAGCGCCGAGGCGGAAACTTTTTGACCCACGCCGCGCGCGCCTGACCGTCGAGGCGAACGCCGTCGTAACAGCTTAGCAGCGGCAGCAGACGCTCAATGACGCGCACTGACATGCCGGGCAGCCCGTACAGCAGCGTGTGCAGACGATCTTGCCACTCCATCTCTTGGTTTACGGCGTCGTGCCAGCCCTCGTCGGGACCGTCTAGGGCCTGCGTCATCGCGGCAGGCGGCGCACGCAGCGCACCAGGCGAGGGCTGCCCGTCATAGCTGACTTGCGCCAGCCGCCGCACCGTCGCAGCCCAGCGCCCAAGCCCCAACGGACCGGCCAGCGCGGCCACATCGGCTTGCAATAGCTCCTCGGGCATCGGAAAGCCGCGACGACCTAAGACCGTCCGCGTCCCCAGCTGGTTACACAGCTGCGTGCAAGCATTCTGGGCGCGCACCAGCGACATGTTGGTCAGCAGGATGGTCTTTACCAAGTCCTCAAACACTGTCGCTGAGCGCAGAACTCGACCGGCATCGTGCTCTGGCACCCAAGTCAGCTCGGGATCTTTTTCGCACAGTCGGTAAAAGACCCCCAAGTCCTCATCCAAGCGCAGCAGCGAGGACAGCTGCTGTAGCAGCTCTTGGGTCAGCGCCAGATCGAGCTTTTCCGTCGCCGCATCTGACCCGTCCGAGCCACGCCCCGAGCGATGAGGCAGGCCATAGACCACCAGCGCCTCTCCTGGCACCGGCTGCGTCACCAAGACCTCGATCGCGGGCGCTTGTAGTCGCGCTTTGTCGGCCCGCGCCAGCGCCGTCGCCTGTGGGTACAAAACGACTTGCAGCGCTGGCTGCGCAAGATCAAACACCGTCGGAGCCAGGCGCTGAAGTGGACTTGCGGCGACGCAAAGATCAAGCCGAAATCGCGGCGGCACCGGCAGCAGCAGCGACTGATGTGTAGCTACCGTTTCCGTCGGCAGCGCTGGCCGCGATAGGCCTTGGCCTTGGGAGGCTCGAAAAGCCTGCGAAGTCAGCACAGGCTGCGCATGAGTGGCCGCAAGCGGTGCCGAGCCCGGTGCATCCGGCGCGTCGGCTGAAGAGGAAGTCATGGCTGCCCGCTATACCACACTCATGCGTGGTCGGCTGTCGACATTGTGGCCTCCCATCAGCCGGCTGCGCGCAGCCTCTACTTGGCTTCTTTGCTGCCAATCACGGTCAGGTTGGCCCCGACCTGCACCTGTACAGGCTTGCCATCGACCATCAAGGTCGCCTTCCCCGACAAATACCAGCCAAACGATCCGGTCGAGAACTCTTTGGGATCGGCCATCAGCGTCATGCCGCCAATCTCGACCTTGACCTGCTGGGCCTTCTCTTTGAACTCCGCTTTGGTAAATGGACAGTTCGTCTTTGCCATCGGGTCTCCGTGGGTTTTAGGGTGCTGCGCTTGCCAGTCGTACCGCAGCCATACGCAGGGAGCACCCTCCGCTGTTAGCTGCGATACCTGTTTTTTCCATACTTTACCTTATGCGGGCTGGGTCGCGGGACTCTAGTTCGCGAAGCGATCGTATCGCAGCGTCCCCGAGGCAGTGGCCAGCTGCTAAGGCACAGTGCAGTGACCCGATACCGACAGGAACACCGTCCGACGCTGACCAAGCAGGCCGCTGCGATCACCCCGGGCTCATGAATCCGGTAGGTGACAGCGATGCCGCACCCGAGATAAAGTAAAGACGGGGAGCGATTTCTTCATTAGCGGTATGACTGCAGGCGGGCAGCATCAACAGTTGCCGGTCATTTGCGCAGGAATACATGCACAACCTCGCAACTATGCGTAAACGCTCACGATATCGTCATTTAAGGACTTAGCCAGCAAAGTAGTGTACACCCCTCAGGCAATGACGATAAAAGCAGACAATAAATACATCAAATTGTCACTGGCTTGTATAGCAGTTGCGATTACCAACCATAGTCTGGCCAGTATACTGGCCGCTTTGGCCGTTATGGCCGTTATGTTGTGCTTTGATATCAATAGGAGAGAATCAATGAATCTCGTGTTTACCAAGCATGTCCTGCTGGCTCTGGGAATCGGCGTTTTCGCGGCTGCGTGTGACAACACCGATCCGGGGACGTCGGGAAACACCTCCGGTTGGGTGGATATCCAGGCTGACATAAAGTCGCTGGGTTGCGCAGCCGTTGGCTGCCACTCTACGGGCACAGCCAACGGCTTTGCCATCGACACCACCGCGGGCAAAGAGCAAGCCAACTACGACGCCCTCCTGGCAACGATGCTGATCAACAAGAGCGCGCCCGAGATGTCGCGGCTCATCGTCATTGGCAAAGGTGGCATGCCGCGCACGGGCACACCCCACCCAGCGGCCTTATCCAGCACCAAAGCAACGGTATGGACCACTTGGATTCAAGCTGGCGCGCCTTTTGCCAAGCCGTAAGTAGCAAGTGCTGATAAAAGTCAAAGCAGCGTCACTGCATACAGACATTGCAGCGAAACAGCAGTGATGAATCCTAGATAGCGCTGATTTTGGCTTTACGTAGCAGCTTTGCTGCTCACAACTGGCACAATCGACACTTTCTAACGCATTTAGCAGACATACCCCGCAAGGTTCGCTTTGCGGGGTTTTGCTTTTTACGGGCACTTATTACTGTCAGATCAGATATTCGTCTTTATGTTTCACACGTATAAATATCTGCATAATTCTGGAGTGTGTAATTCCTCCAATCTTCCCCGCTAATTCGCTTGGTTACAGCGACATTCTGCAAGCAGCGATACCTCGCCGCGGTGAAAAGACCACCGGAGGACGCACTCCCGAATACCCAAGCGCACCCAGGCATACCCAGCAGGACATGACCATTCAGCCGCCTTCCTCACCCCTCTTCCCGCCTCAAAAGATCGTCATTCTGAGCTATAGCGCCAAAAGATGTAGATCGGCTAACATGGAACTCGCACTAGGATGGCCAGCCCAGCTGAACAAGGTAAAGGCAGCGCCCAATCGCTGATCGGTAAGACGCTCGGCGGGCGCTACACCATTCGCGCCACGATTGGCTCGGGCGGAATGGGGCATGTTTATCGAGCCACGCAGGCCCCCATCAATCGCGAAGTGGCGATTAAGGTTCTGCGAGTGGACCTAGCTGGCCAAGATGGCGTAGCCGAGCGCTTTAAGCGCGAAGCCCGCGCCGCCAGCCTTATCCAGCACCCCAACGCGATCACCATCTTCGACTACAGCGAGGACGACGGCCTCCTGTACTTGGTGATGGAGTTCCTCGCTGGGGAAACGCTGCGTCAGCGACTGCGGCGCGACCCGCCGATGGAGGTCAGCCAGGCCCTCGATATGTTCGAGGCCATGGCCGGTGCTCTGGGAGCGGCGCATCGCGTTGGCGTCGTACACCGCGATCTGAAGCCCGACAACATCTTCTTAGCCAAGTTTGATGCCGTCGGTGAAGTGGTCAAGGTGCTCGATTTCGGTCTGGCCAAGCTGCTAGAAAAAGCCGCCACCGGAGAAGAGCAGCTCACCGACCACAACCTGCGCCTCGGCACGCCGCGCTACATGGCGCCCGAGCAAGCGCTAGGCATCCAGCCGATCGACTCGCGCTGCGATGTCTATGCACTGGGGCTGCTGCTGTACGAAATGCTGGCCCAGCGCGCTCCGTTTATCGGCGACGACGGGATGGAAGTGCTCGCCCAGCGACTGCGCCGCGAAGCCCCACGCCTGTCGCAGGCCGCACCGCAAAAGAACTTCAGCGAGCAGATGGATGAGCTAGTCGGCTCGATGCTCAAGAAGGAGCGCGCGCTCCGGCCTGCGGATGCCAACGAAGTCCTCGCGAAGCTGCGCGAGATCCGCAAAAACAACCAGGTCCATCGCTTCGTCGATGAGCCTGCCGAGACCCTGGTCGGCGCGCCAGAGCAGCAAGATCCACGCGCGGGCCGCAACACGCCGCCGCCAGCGGGACGAGTCACGGGCGGCGGCGGTCGCAACCCCGTCGGCATGAGTCGCCCAGGCACAGACCCGCAGGCCGCTCGCAACAGTCGCCCAGCTGACAACATGATCAGCTTGGATCAAGACGACGATCTGGATAAGCGCACAGTGGTCGTCGATCCAGGCATGCACGCCGCCGAAATGGCGATGGCAGCCGGGTCCCCACCGCCGTACTCACCGGCGTCCGTGCCGCAAGCAATGGCGCCGCCGATGAGCTCTCCTGGCATGGGCATGACGCCAAGTGGCTCAGCCCCCGGTTTTGGCCGTGCGACCCCGATGCCTGGCGCCTCCTCTAGCCCGAGCATGCCGTCCGGCAGCGAACACCCAAGTGCCAGCGGTACCCCCTCGGCAGCCATGGCTCAGCCGAGTCCGCAGAAAAAACGCACCCAGCTGCTGATCGGTATGTTTGTACTGGCGCTATTGGCCCCGCTGCTGGCGATCGCAATCAAGCTCATCGTAAGCAGCGGAAGCAGCGACGATCATAGCAATCCTGTGGTGGTGCCCGAGGTCGTCACCCCAGCGCCGCCCAAGACGCAGCAGGCCAAGCCCACGCCGCCACCGACCACCGATTCTGCACAGCCTCCCAGTGAGCCTTCCGAAAAGCCGGTCAAGCACCCGCCGACCAAGAAGAAGACTCCGCCGCCCAAGACCAAGCCCGCCAAGAGCGGCAGCTTCTAGCAGCTTCACTTCCGACACCATCGTCAGCATCCGCAGCCGCTCACCACATTGGTGATGCAGCTGTATGCCCGAGCGCTGTCT
>JAGNNG010000108.1 GCA_017990795.1 Deltaproteobacteria bacterium | reverse complement strand
GTGCTACAGGGGCTGTGGGTCAAAGCGCAGGCTTCGCGCGCAGGGCAGAAGTTTATGGCGTTGCCCGGCCCACAGCGGGTGCTGATTGTCCGGGTCGGGGCAGGCGTGATGGCCATGGTGCTGGCGCTGCTGCTACTGCTGCTTTTGTTGCCCGGAAAGCAGCGCGTGGTCGTACGCAGCGATCCCGACCAGGCCGAGGTGATGCTCAACGGCAAGATGCTCGGGCAGACGCCGCTGATCTTGCAGATCAAAAAGGGCAGCTCGATCACGGTCGTCATCCACAAGGATGGCTACGAGGACTCTGAAGAGGTGATCGCCAGCGATGGCGAGCGCGGTGTCCTTATCAGCCTGACCAAAAAAGGCGAGACCGAGGACCCCGAGCAGCCCGACAAGGCGCCGGACCCCAAAAACCCCGGCCCGTCCAAAAATGGCAGCGGCGACAAGAAGACGCCTGGTGACAAAAACGGCACCAAGAGCGACTCCGCGGCCAAAAACACCGACAAGAACCCCGACAAGAGCACCGACAAGCCCACGGGGAAAAAGCCAGGCAAAAAGAAGAAGAAGGTCGTCGTTTTCTAGACGGCTTGCGGACTGACCGGGCGCTGGCCCTGCGCTTAAATTCGCTGGCTTTGCGGCGGAAAGCGCGGTCTATGCTGCGCAGCGGAGGTCAGCAATGGCTCAGACTTGCGCTTCTTCGTTTTTTCCGCGTGCTGCAGGCTCATCGTCGGCAGCTGGTTTGCTCTCACCGGTCGCGTCAGCTTCACCGACCACGGCGCCGGTGTTGTCCGCGCGCGCTGCGACTTCTAGGTCGTGGGCACGCAGGCTCGCAGCTTCAGTGGCTACAGCGACTTTGCTGCCCGCTTTGGTTACAGGGCTGGTCATGGCAGGCGGCTGTGAGCCGACCGCTGGCACTCAGTCACCGCCGGAACAGACCGACCCGCTGCTGCCCTTTCTGCCCCCGACGCCAGCAGCCGGCGGCCCCATCGTCACCCGCGCCGGTCGCCTGACCGAACAAAACTTCCCCCGTGAGTCCATCCCCGGAGACGCCGCGCAAGGTCGCATCGGCGACTTTTATCTGGCCAACGACGTCGTGCGCTTCGTGATTCAGCAGCCGGGACGCAATATCTCGCCCCTGCCCTACGGCGGCAACGTCATCGACGCCGACTTTGTAGAGCGCCCGGCTGGCGACCAGCTTGGCGAAGTGGGCCTGCTGCTACTGACCGGACGCACCGCAAACTTCACCCAGTCCGAGATCGTCAGCGACGGAAGCAAAGGCGGCCCAGCCGTGCTGCGCTTCCGGGGCGCCGACATCTTGGACGACTACATCGACATCCGCGCCCTGCCCGCAGTGTCCAGCTTGTTCCGAGAGTCGCTGCAGCCAAGCCGCGAGCTAGGCCTAAAGCTGGCGGTGACCTACATCCTGGCGCCGGGCAGCGCAGCGCTGGAGGTCATCTACACCCTGTACAACCCCAGCACCAGCGAGGTGCAGACCAGCTGGGGCACGCTGGTGGACTCGGGCGGCGCACTGCGCGGCTTTGCTCCCGGCATCGGCTACGGCGGCACCAGCCAAGAGGCCCTAATCAGTGGCCCGGTGCCAGTCAGCGAGTACCTAGTCCAGCAGGGCAGCGGCGTCTCGTACGGAGTGATTCCGACCGCGCAGACGGCAGGCACGGGCGCGATTACCCTTCCGATCAGCGGCGTTTTTATCTCTTTGTTTGACCTAAGCCGCAAAGAGGCGCTGTGGGGCGAAGAAGCCCTGACGGTACGCATCGCCCCCCGCCAAGGCACGACGCGTCGGCTATACCTTGGGGTCGGCAGAAACGGTCCGGATAGCATCGAGCAGCTTGTGCGCAAAGACCTTCGTGGCGAGCGCCTGCGCTCCGTCTTAGGAACCGTTACTGGCAGCCAAGCCGGTGAGCGCGTGCTCGTAGGCGTGCGCCGCAGCGACTGGGCCATGCACGCAAGCCCGACCGACATCTACACCGCAGTAGAGACCGTAGGCACCGACGGCAAGACTGAGTTTTCAACGCAGCTGCCGCCGGGGCGCTATGTGCTACGAGCCTCAGTGGGCGCGCGACGCGGAACCGCAGTTACGGTCGACGTGCCGGCCACAACGCCACCGTCTGGAGACGAGCCCATTAAGGTCAGCCTTGCGGTGCCCGAGCCAGCGCGGGTGGACTATCGCGTACTTGATGAAGATGGCTTGCCGATGCCGGGACGACTCTCGGTGATTGGTACGTCGCCGGAGCAGGACGACGCGCTGGGCACGCCGGAGGAGCTGCCGTCGGATGAGGGGATGTACACGATGGTGCGAACGCTGCACGGCGACTCTCGCACCGGGGGAGCTTGGGACCCGCCGCTGCTCTTGCCTCCGGGCACCTACCGCATCGTCGCCAGCCACGGCCCTGAGTGGAGCCGATTCGAGCGTAAGTACACCGTCAAAGCGGGCGACAAGCTGCAGCTGGAAGCGAAGCTAGCGCATGTAGTCGACACGGCGGGCTACCTGGCGTGCGACTTTCATCAGCACACGGTGAACTCCCCCGACAGTGATGTCACGCTAGAGCGTCGCGTCATCACCAACCTGGCCGAGGGTCTGGAGTTTGTCAGCAGCTCGGACCACGACTACCTGACCGACTTTAAGCCGGTGATAGCCGCGCTGGGTAGCCGCGACCGCATGGATGCTGCCGTCGGAGATGAGATTACGCCATTTGGCTACGGCCACTTTATCGCCTGGCCGCTGCGAACCGTGCCCGAGTCTCCCAACCTGGGGGCGCTCGACTGGGGTGGCGGCGACGGACCGAACCTGACCCCACGCGCGCTGTTCGCCGAGCTCTCTAAGCAAGGCGCGCAGGTGCTGCAGGTGAATCATCCGCGCTCTGCGAAGCTGGGCCCGCTGTCGTTTCAGCAGAACTTTGACCGGGCGGCGCTGCGCTTTGACTTTGCGGCGCGAACTTTTTACGGCGACAAAAACACGGTCCCAGTCGATGCGCTAAACCTGGGCCTGCCCGAGGAAGCCGAGCTGTTTTCCGACCGCTTCAATAGCCTGGAGGTCCTAAACGGCGTCGCCAGCACTCGGCCCAATGCAGACGGTGAGCGCCTGGACCTTACCACCGAGCGCATCCTGCGGGACTACATGAACTTCCTGTCGTTTGGGTTCTTGCCAGCGGCGGTCGGCTCTAGCGATACCCACTCGATTCATGAGCCAGCGGGACTCCCGCGAACGCTGGTGCGCGTCCCGGACGACTCAAGCGCGGCGCTGCGCAAAGGCGTCGGCGATGAAGTTGCGCGAACCCTGACGGCCAGCGGCGGCGCCCTGCGCGATGTCATCGTGACCAATGGGCCGATGCTGCGCCTGTTTGCCGGGCAGGGAGGCCAGCGCGTCGGCATCGGTGGCACCACGCGGCCCGAAGCCGACAAGCTGCGCATCGAGCTTTTAGTCGAGACCCCAGACTGGTCCCCGATCCATACCGTCGAAGTCTTTGCCAACAACACATTCCCAAACACCGGAGCAGGCGCATTGCCACTGGCTCCCGTCGTGTGCTTCACCAGTCGCGTCATGCCTGCCGAGCGCTGTCGCAAAGCCGCGGTGTTTGGCAACCTGACCGTTAGCAAAGTAACGCTGCCAAGTGGCGGAGTGGTCCTGCGCGCGCAAGTGCAGGTAGAGGTTGAAACAGCGAAGCTGCTGACCAATAACGCCTCTGGCGCTACCGGCAAAGATGTGTGGCTGCTGGCGCGAGCGACGGGTGACCAGGCGATGTTCCCCAGCGCCCCGACGGGCTTGCGCGCAGACGTCAGCATGTCGCAGCTGCTCGACGGAGTGCCAATGACCGACATGGGCGGGTTTCCGCTGGCCTTTACCAATCCGCTGTTCGTCGATATCGACGGCGGAGGCTGGCGAGCCCCGTTTCAACCCTAGCGCCAGTCCGAAGGTCATCGCCGTCACGCAGCGGGCTGGGCTCCGTCCCCGGTCAGCCCGCTGCGCCCGCCAAAAAGTACAAGAGTTGGCAATAGTTGCTTGACCGAGCTGCTGTATTGCTGGTACCTGTTTTGTCCTGCCTTGGTCGGAATTACCTCTCGGGGCGTGGCGCAGCCTGGTTAGCGCACTAGTCTGGGGGACTAGGGGTCGGAGGTTCAAATCCTCTCGCCCCGACTAAAGCGGAAAACCTCCTGAAGACCTCAGGAGGTTTTTTTTTGCCTTCGCCCCGACCTGCCGATGCTCACCGCGCCCGCAGATTGTGCAGTTAGACGCATTGTCTGTGTCATGCGATGGGACTACGCTGCGACCTCTTGGAGGTGCCGACATGCTGCCACTGCGTTCTGGCTTTCGTCTCAGCTCACGTCTGGTTACAGACTCTTGCGCGCGACTTCAAAGGTGGCAGCACAGACTGACGCCAAGCACGTGGCTGCTGCTGGCGGTCCTAAGTGGCACACTCGGGCTAGGTTGCAACCCGCAGCGCACCGCGCTAGACGATGATGGCGAGACGCCCACGTCGCCAGGCACAGAGGCTCCCATCGGCACGCTGCGCCTATCGCCAGAGCTGACGGATTTAACCGTCTCGGGCCAGAACCAGACGGTGCGGTTTAAGGCGACCTCGTCGAAGCTGGGTGATGTCAGCGCCCAGGTTACTTGGACCTTGTCTGATGCCACCCTTGGCAGCCTAAGCAAAGGCGTGCTGACGGTGCCGGGCAACCTGGACCACGGCGGCACCACCAAGGTCTACGCCAGCCTGCGCGGAGTAGCCGCCTCCGCGGTGGTCAACGTGCGCCTGATCGCCCCGGACGTCCTTGAGCCATCCGCTCCCGCCAACGCCAAGGACTACTTCTCCGGCGGCAGCGGTGGCGCCCCTCCGACGATTGCGTATCCGTTTGACCACACGATGATGGCCCCAAACGTGCTGCAGGTGACGCTGCAGTGGCGCACGACCGCTAGCTATCCCGTCTATCGCATCACCGCCAGCGGTCCCACCTACGAGCGCAGCTTCTACGTCGGCAGCTCGGTCTGCGCCAGCAATCAGTGTACCTACAACCTGGACGACAAAGCCTGGAGCACGCTTAGCCACTCGTCGCTGGGCAAGGACACCACCGTGACCGTCAGCGGCGCGATGGCGCCCGGAGGCACCGTCGGGGAGTCGCAGCCCGTTCAGATTACGTTTGCGCCCGAGGACACGCGCGGCGGTCTGTACTACTTCTCGCCGACGATTCAAGGCATCAAGCGCGTGCCGCTGGGGGCCAGCAAGCCCGTCGATTTCATCACCAACGGCGACGAGACCGGCTGCGCGGGCTGCCACGCCGTGTCGCGCGACGGCAAGCAGGTCGCGGTGGAGTTTGGCTCTGGCCAGACCAGCGTCGGCTCCACGGTTGTCGACGGCGCAATGCCTCGGATGCGCAACTTTCCGCTGAAAAGCAGCATCGCGTGGAACTTTGCCTGGTTTAACCCCACCGGCGACAAGCTCATCACCAACTGGAGCGGCAAGCTGACGGTACGCGACTCCAAGACCGGCGGCGTGCTGGAGACCGTGCCGCAAAACTTTATCGGCAGTAACTACGGCGGCGCGATGCCCGAGTGGTCTCCCGACGGCAAGTGGCTGGCATTTGTCCGCATCATGGCTTCCAGTTCGTACGACTTCCAGCTGGTCAACAGCGGCGAGATCGTCGTGATGCCCTACAACAACGGCGCATTTGGCCCAGCAGTCACGGTAGTGCCCACGCAAGCAGGCGCGGGCTACCACTTCTGGCCGAGCTGGTCGCCGGACAGCAAGTGGCTGGTGTTTAACACCTTCGACTGCTCCGGCAGCTGCCAGCAGTACAACGCCGTCAAGACCCGACTGCGCTTGGTGCAGGCCATTGATGACACCGGCCAGCCAAACCCCGGCACCACGCCCATCGAGCTAGAGCAAGGCACACACATCAAACACCAGTCGAACAACTGGCCGAAGTTTGCGCCGTTTCTCCAGGGCGGGCGGTATGTGTTTGTCGTCTACTCGGCGCGCTACGGCTGGGGCTTTAACCAGGGGTCGCAGCCACAGCTGTTTATGTTCGGCCTCGACCTGGACAAAGCCAAAAAGGGCGAGGACCCAAGCTACCAGCCAGTGTGGCTGCCGTTTCAAGACCGCAACACCGGCAATCACTCGGCGATTTGGACCACCGACGTCGCTTGCGCACTACCCCGAGACTGCCCCGGCGAGTTCCGTTGCGTAAGTGGTATGTGCGTCCCCAACATCGGCTAGACGCACACCCACCCCACAATCGGCAGCAGCGTTAGCCAGGACGACGGGCGAGCGCTGCAGCCAGCTCCACTACATCGGCAGGTACGGCTCCACCTGACTTCTGGTGCGACAGCAAGAGCTGCATGGCGGCTCTGGCCGTTGCAACAATCAGGTCCGCGGGCGCGGTACTCACAGCTGCAGTGGCTGCAGCCGGCGCGGACTCTACCGCTGCGGGTGCTGCTGCCGTGGGCGCTGCGGGCGCTGCTGCAGGAGCGGCTGCCGCCACCGGTGCTGCGCCAAACAGAGCCAGCACCTCGCCAGCGTGCTTCCAGACATCGACGCGCGGGAAGGCGTGCGTCACGGTGCCTTTTTGG
>JAGNNG010000107.1:4173-6583 GCA_017990795.1 Deltaproteobacteria bacterium | reverse complement strand
GGCAGCTTGCGCATCGGTAAAAGCCCATGACGTGGCCCAAGGCTGTCACCCAGGCCGCCACCTGCCCGCTTGCGGAATGGCGATGTGGGTTTTTGTTCCGCGTCAGCCTGTGCCTCGTTATAAGCTAGGCTCTGGTGACCATCATGCGGCTCAGTCCGGGACGCTGGCTTAATGCGCAGATGCACCTGCTGTCATGGCTAGGCGAGGATCTTCACGGCGAGAGCTTTCGCGCCGAGCAGAGTCCGCAGGGCCGCAGCGTCGTCGTCCGCATCCTCCACGCCGAGGCCTGCCGCACCAGCGCCTATATTGAGCGCTTCCGTCGCGTCGCCGAGCGCGCCATGCTGCTGTCGCATCGCCACACCGCCGTCGTACACGCCTTGGGCATCTTGCCCGGACCCAGCCCCGGCAGCAGTGACTCTGGATATGCGCCGGCTGGCGACTACGGTTCCGGACGAGGCGAGTCAGGCGGCAGCAGCGGCGGCATTCCCTGGATTGCCACCGACCCGATTGAAGGCCCTGACCTGCGCAGCTACCTGGCAGAGGGACTGTCTCCGGCGGCGCTGGCCCCGCTGCTGCTACCCGTGGCGGATCTGCTGGATCGAGCGGCAGCGCTGGGCCTTTGTCACGGTGAGCTGGCCCCCACCAACCTGATCCTGGTCAGTGAGCCACAGTCGGTGCCACGCCTGGTGCTGCTGGATCTGGGGCTGGCCAAAGTGCTCGCAACCGACCTGCTAGAGCTGCCCGCACCCCCGGGCATGCTGCACTACAAGAGCCCAGAGCAGTGCAAAGATGGTCTCTCGGTCGTCGCGGCCTCGGACCGATACGCGCTGGCGACGATCTTGTTTGAGGCGGTGGCGGGGCGGCCGCCGTTTGTCTCGGACCAGCCGCGCGCGCTGATGCAGCTGCATCGCACGGCGCCGGTGCCACCGTTGCGTACGCTGGTGCCCAGGCTGCCGCGCGCCGAAGCGCTGGATACGTTCTTTGTGCGCGCCTTGGCCAAGGACCCCGAAGCGCGCTTCTCCAGCGCGGTGGCCATGATGGAAGAGTTTATGACCGCGCTCGGCCTCAAGCGGCAAGGGCTGGGCAGTGAGCCGCAGCGACGGCGCTCCCCGCGCTGGTATCGGCTGTTTCGCCAAGGTGATGCGGCGGCGACGGCCATCGATGTCGTCGTCGGTCCCCGCGCCGTGCTGGGCAAGCAGAGCGAGTGCGACGTCGTTTGCCTGGCCATGCCCTCGCCGGAAAACGACCTCATCACCGCGGCCATCAGCCGCGAGCATGCGGTCCTGATCTGGCTGGACAATCGCCTCTCGGTGCTGGACCAGTCTAGCCACGGCACCTTTGTAAACGATCGCCGCATCGGGGTCCGCCTGACCGCACTACCCGACGAAGCGCAGGTGCGTCTAGGCGAGCACGTCACCGTGCAGGTCACCCCACTGCCCGAGCGCGCAGCCACCAGCACCGGACAGCCGCCAAGCGACGCGACCGGAGCGCTGCTGACGCGCCGCGACGCCTACGCCGTAGGAGTGCCGCCGACGCTGATGTTGTGGCAGCAGCTACAGCTAAGTGACTCTCCGCTGCGGCAGCTGGGGGGCGCGATGCGGCTTGGGCAGGTGTGGGTGGCGCAGCGCGAGCTGTGGTGGAGCGGACATCCCACCGTGGTCTGGCAGCGCCAAGATCGCACCACCGTGCTCGGCCCCGCGCCGCTGCGGGGTGGCGACACGCTGACGACCTGTGACTCGGTGATCTGCATCGACCACTAGACTCGCCGTCCGCTCCTCTGACGCCGCTTTAGAGTCTGGGCGACTGGCCCAGCGCAGGCTATGCTGACTTTAGAGCCCATGAGTCAGACATCGCAGCCAGAGCAGCGCGTAGGTGGATTGCCACCGCGCCCCGATCATCAGAGCAGCACCTCGATTTCATCTCAAGCCATCGATGCTCAGCAGCCGGACAAGTCACGCCCCGCAGCCTGGCAGCGTTGGAACTGCGCCCCAGGAGCGCTGCTAGCGGCGCTGCTGCTGTCGGCCTGCCCGGCCAGTACGCCGCAGTATCAGCCAGGGGATCCGGCAAGCGATGTAGCCAGCGGCATCCACTGCCCAGCGGGTACCGAAGCCACCGTCGGTCAAACCCAAGGTGTGCTAAGCGCCGTTTGGTGTCAGCGTCCCAGCGGCCAAAAGCACGGCCCGTTTTTGGACTGGTGGGAAAACCGCATGAAAAAGAGCTCCGGCGAGTATCGCGATGGCGTGCGCACCGGCGTGTGGACGTTCTATCTGCAAGACGGCCAGCCCGATACCAAAGTGCTGTACCGCGACGGCGAGGCCCTGCCCCTAGTGCAGTCGCCATCGATGTCTTTGCCGTAGCTGCTACGGATTAGGAAGACTCCTTTCGGCTATTAGGAATCCTCCCTACCTGC
>JAGNNG010000107.1:0-4073 GCA_017990795.1 Deltaproteobacteria bacterium | reverse complement strand
TCGCCCCTTCCGATGGTACAATCAACGTACTGTCCCAAGGAGTAGGTGATGAGCTTCTTCCCGCCTCTACTGGCACCGGTTATCGCACGTCGGGTGATGGATGCTACGGCCCATCCAGCACAGGTTCAGGCGCCGGCAGGCACCCCTCGCGAAGATGCACCGCAAGGCTTCTTCGGCGGCCTAATGCAGTCGGTCGGAGATCTCGGACGCGGCATCAGTCAGGAGGGGCTCGGCGCCGTCCTTGATCCACGCGGCGCGATTGACCGCCAGCATGCGCAGCGCGAGCTAGCAGGCATGTTTAATGTGCGCCGCCAGGAGGACCAAGTCTGCCGCCCTGGTCAGCCCGACGGTCCCAGCGCGCAAAACACAGTGACGCCGGAGCAGTATCAGCAGATTGCGCGACAGTACAGCGACATCCGCTTAAACCGCACCGACATCCATTTTAATACCGACGGACTAAACGCCGCAGATGCGGCTGGGTACCGGCGCGATACCATGCATGATCTGGCGTCCATCATGCAGACGACGGGAGGCCGCGATCTGGTCGGCTCCTTAGCGCACAACTCCAATCATCACCAGACCACGTTAAGCCCGCTGTTTAAGACCGATGCGTCCGGTAACTACGACCCAACGCTTGGGCGTGACAATACCAACGGCTTTGCGGCTCCGGATGGTACCGGTAATGCGTTCCGTAACGCCGACGGTTCGCACAGCGGGGGCATCGACTCGCGAGTTCGCTATAACCCAGGCCAGGGCACCATCGCGCCAGCAGATGCCGACCTCACCAAAGACAAGTGGCTGCCGTGGCGCAGTGACACGCTGCTTTACCACGAGCTAGTTCACTCCATGGACCAGACGCACGGCACCATGAACCCGAACCAAGCTGGCAATGACGGCGACGGGGTTCCATATGATGTCGGCGTAGATCTCAGTGAGCATCGCGCCGCCGGCCTTGGTATGTACGCAAACGAGGCCATCAGCGAAAATGCTTACCGCGATGCTCGCAGGGGAATCGCCAATCACTCAAACGGTGTCGGCGTACGCGATGGAGACGCCACCATGCCGCATCGTGATACATACTTTTATCATGCTCGCGCGGCGGCGGCTCCTGGCAGCACGGCCTCTCCCGGAACGACGCGGGCCGACCCTCACCACGATCACCATCACGGAGACGAATGAAGACCGGCTTTGTTGTCCTCCTCCTTCTTGGCGCGTGTAGCCGCGCTACTGGAACGCCTCCCCCTCAGCCAAAGGCCGAGCAGATGAGCAACCCTGATGTCGATCTCAGCTGGACGATGACCAAGGACGCGAGCGGCAAGCAGCTCCACATCGACTACACGCTGACCAACAAGACTCAAGAGACGATCTACGTTGCGGATCAGTTGCTGGCCTATCACGAAGGGAAGATCAAGCTGGTTCCAGCCCGCGTTGTCGTCGCTGCCGATAGCGAGCCCGGAGTCATCCGCTTTGTGCGCGCAGTGGTAAAAACCGGCACCACGCAGTTTGACCATCCTCCGGGTGCCGCTGCGCTGAGTGCTGGTGCTGTCCACAAAGGGAGCGCAGACGTAGAGCTACCCCTGACCGGCTGGCACAACTATGCGCCCCCGCCCCCACTGCCCGCGCGCCCCAAGTCGGCAGTGCTAGAAATTGCCTATCTGCGCGGCCCGGTCGACTGGGGCCAGGTCAGGACCAGCGACGGGAAAGAGGTCACCATCCCGCAGCTTCCTTCCTATAACCGCGCCGCCAAGATTGCGCGCTCGACTCCTAAGCCGCTTCCTTAACGGACTCCCCAAGGCCTGCCTCCGCTTACTTCTGTAGCGCTTCGACCAGCAGCTGGATCACGGTCTGCTTTAGCTCCGGGTACGCGGGCAGCTGCTGCGCGGCACCGATGGTCCTAAACTTTGAGCCGCTGACCACACCCAGCACAAAAGGCGTACCTGCCTGCTTGGCCTTGTCGCTGGTCTCGACCACCACCATCACCGGCAGCGGGCGGTCACTGGCATCGACGGCGCGGAAGCTAAGCACCGCATAAAACGCTGGGTCGCGAGGCTGCAGCGTCTCTAGCGCATGCACGCGAAACGCTCCGGCAGAGAACTGATCAAAGACATACTCGGCCATCAGGCGCACGCGCGGATCTGTGGTTTGTAGCCACTGCGCGCGGAAGGCAACACGAGCCGCCAGCCCGTCGTCGTAGCGGCCCAGCGCGTACAGACACTGAATGAGCTTACGGAAGCTCTGAAAGTCGCCGGGATCCAGCTCGCGGACGGCGGCAAAGCCGAGTAGTGCCGACTCGAACTGACCTTGGCGGAAGCGCGCCTGCGCAATGTTGTACAGCGCATCTGCGTGCTGCGGCGCCAGCTTCAGGACTGCTTCCCACTGCGCGATGGCTTCTGCGGTCTGGGCCAGCTCACCCAGCGCAACACCTGCAAAGTAGTGAGCCAGGATTAGGTCCGGCTGTAGCTGCAGGGCCGCCTGAAAAGCCTTGAGCGCATCGCTGGGGCGCTTCAGATCCAGCAGGATGCTGCCCCGCTGCAGCTCGTCAGCCGCCGTCGGATTTGCGGCCAAAGCCGCCTCTACTTCCGCCAGCTTTTCCAAAAGAGCATCGTCATTGCGAACCGAAGGAGTGCTGTTCATGATGCGCGGCTTGGCCTTTGGCTTGGGTTCAAGATCCCACACGTCAGCAAGGCTCAGCGGCTCGCCTCGCCAGTCGGGGCGACCGCTGTCTAAAATGGCCAAAATCTCGGGGGCCAGCGCCGGCAGCCGCGTGGGATTGCTGACGCGGACTACGGCCACGGCCAGGTGCTCAAGGAACGTGAAAAATGCGCACAGCCGCTGCTCAAGCACAGCGCCGTGAGCATCGCAGACAGCTGCTTCGATGAGGTGCAGCGGCCAGCCATCCACCGTCTGACGATCGAGACGCTGACCGATCTTCACCTGCGTTCCCGGGGGCAGCTGGCTGCGTACCGTCTGCTCAAAGAACGCGCGAGGCTCGTCGGGTCGGATCAGCAATCGACCCAAGTGCATGCTGGCCTCTGGCTGCCCATCACCGGGGCGAATGGCGATGGCGGTGTTATCGGAAGCCTCAGAGACTTCCCAAGGGGCGTGGAAACGGAGCACGAGACGCATTAGCTCGTCCAGTGGTGAAGGACGTTGGGAACCCGCGCAAACGCCCGGCCCAGACGACGCTCGTCCGGAGCCGGCAGCGGCTGAAAGGAACCGACGACAGCGGAAAATACCTCGCGCAGCTCTAGCAGCCGAGCCGCGGTTGCCGTCTCCAGACGCATGCTGTAGGCCTGCTGATTGACGACGAACAGTGCCAGCTCTCGATACAGCGGTTCCGGTCGCCCCGCTCGCTGCCCGTGCAAGCGCACACAGGTGCCTTTTACGCCTTTGCTCGAAAAGACCTCCTCGCGCAGGGACTTTTCGACCAGCAGACCGGCGCCCAGCTGCGAGACCGCGGCAGCAAGGGTCTGCTCCTCCCCGCTGTCCACAGAGACCGCAGGCTGCACAACGATGTTTGACAGGTTGCGAGGAAAGTCCGGCGGATAAAAATTCGCGACCAGCCCCGACGGCAAGCCTTGCCAACCAACCGGCGGCACGTAAAAAAATAGCCGGGGACGCTTGGTCATCCCAAACGACTCCTTGTGCAGCAGGTTTAGCGACAGCGCTTCAAACTCCTGGAACTTTTCCGGCACGATGACCACGCAGTCGAGCGCCGTCGCAAAGTCCCCCATAAACACCGCGCCGATGTAGCGCACCGCCCGCGAGCCCTCGCGCAGTCCGTCGATCTTCACCCAGGCGCCATACTCACCCTCGGCGGTTACTAGGCGCAGCAGCTCACCAACATGGTGAACGGTGAAGTCGGGGTCGCTGGCCAGCATGCGGCTGACGATGGCCGAAAAGCTCGGCTGTGGACGCAGGCGCTCATGATAGCGAAAGCGCCCGCCGCCTCCGGGTGGATACGCGGTGACAAGGTTGCTTCCGAAATGCTGTACCCACTCACTGGGAAAAGGGAGCACGCTCCTATCGTAACGCCGAGCGAGGCCCGACGCTAAGACAAACTACCGACTGGC
>JAGNNG010000106.1 GCA_017990795.1 Deltaproteobacteria bacterium | reverse complement strand
CCATCTCGCCGGTGCGACCCGCTGAGCCGGTACCGGCGCGGGTGCCCGCCGCGGAAGCTGCACCCCGTATCGCTGCGCCGGTCGCCAAAGCCGAGCCTGTACCGACGCGGCCCCCGGTTGCGGTCGAGCCGGTGAGCAAGCCTGCGGAACAGCCCAAAGTCGCTGCAGCGCAGGCGGCCAGCAAGGCGGCGACTGCGGCAACACCGTCCGTGAAGACCACGCTCAGTGGTCTTGGCTCCACTGCTCCGGCGGCGACAGCGTCAGCCAGCGCGAGTGCGGGCAGTGCCGCTTCTGCAGTAGCGGCGGCGTCAGTGGCGGCCTCGGCTGCCGTGTTGACGGCATCCACGACCGCTGGGAACTTGGCCGCCGCCGCGCGGGCCAATGCCGCCGCCGCCGCCGCACCCGCGAAGGCAACTGCTAGCGCCAGCAAGCCGACGACGGCACCGCAGCCAGCCGCAAGTCCAGGCAAGCCTGCGTCTGCAGCAGCGGCAGCTCCAGCGGTTGTTACAAGCGCGGGTAAGACTGCGATGGCAGCAGCCTCGCCGACTCCTGCCAAGCCAGCGGCTACAGCAACACCCGCTGCCGACAAAGCGGCGGCTTCTGCCCCGGTTCCGGCATTTCGCCCCAGCGGTGGCTTTGAGGTGGTTGCGCCAGCGCCCGCACCCAAGCCCGCAGCCGCCGCCAAACCTGTGGTAGCACCAACAGCGACGGCGACCGCTGCTTCCGCGCCAGCCTCCAAGCCAGCAGCTGAGCCAGTAGCGGTGAGGCCTGCCCCGGTCAAGCCAGCAGCCGCCGCCAAGGTCGAGGCTCCGGCGACCGCTGCCAAACCAGCCCCCGCTGTCGTCAAGCCAGTAGTCGCCGCCAAGCCGGTGGTCGCCGCCAAGCCAGTGGCCGTCAAGGCCGCTGCCGAGGAGCCCAAGGCCGCAGCGGCTCCCAAGCCCGCGCCCGGAATGTCGACGCCCGGCGTAAAGCCCATCAGTGTCGCCAAGCCAGTGGCTCCTGCGGCAGTGCCGGTTCCTGCGCCTCAGTTTGATGCGTCGGACCTGCCCGATGTCTCTGAGCCGTCGATGGCACCGTCGATGTTCTGGCGCAACCTAGACGCCAAGTTCGACAAGAGCGAGTAGCCACCGCGCCCGGCTGGTTAGAGTCGGGCCGGCTGGCGTTGATGCAGTCGCTGCGCTACCTAATTTGGGGTAGCGCAGGCGTCTGTGCGGTAATGCCGTGCGGGCGACTTACTTGCCGTTAAACTGCGGTGCGCGCTTCATCAGAAATGCGCTGACACCCTCGGCAAAGTCTTCGGAAGCCAGCAGGCGAAGCTGGCCGCGCACTTCGCCCTCTAGCGCTTCGTCAAAGGTGCTGGAGAGGCTGCGGTACACGGCCTGCTTGATCTCGCGCATGACCAGCGGCGGACCAGCACCCAGGCGCGCGGCATAAATCTGCGCTTCGTCGGGGGTGTGGACGATGCGGTTTAGCAGTCCGACGCGCAGCGCTTCCTCGGCCTCTACAATGTCGCCAAGGAGCATCAGTTCGAAGGCGCGGCCCAGGCCGACGATGCGGGGCAGGATGAACGTGGCACCACCGTCGGGCATAAGTCCGCGCTTGATGAAGATCTCGCCGAAGCGCGCGCGCGGTGTGCCGATGCGCAGGTCACAGGCCAGCGCCAGGTCACAGCCAAAGCCAGCTGCTGCCCCGTCGACCAGCGCGAGCACCGGCTTGCTCAGGCTCTGTAGCGTGCGGATGACGCGGTGGAAGTAGTTGCGCATCCGCTCTTCGTTGGCGCGGACCAGCTCCTCGCCGCTGAGGCCGCCGCCCATCACCATCGCCATCGCCGCTTTTAGATCGAGCCCAGAGCAAAAAGACTCGCCCTTGCCCGTCAGTACCACCGTCCGGACCGCGTCGTTGGCCTCGGCGTCATTGAGGGCTTTGATGAGCGCCCCCAAAATCTCGATGGTGAGGCCGTTTTTCGACTGGGGTCGGTTGAGGGTCAGGTAGCGGACTTTGGCGTGCTCGCCGTGGTCGTGGATTTGCAGCTCGTCGGTATCGCTGGGCACTGGGATCATGGGGCGTCCTCGGATGGGTCAGAGGGAGGAGGGCTGTCGCTGCTGCGGCCTCCGTAAAAAGCGGTCGCAGTGTAGGCGTGCAAGAGCCGAGGCCACAAGGCTTTGAGTACCGCCGCAAACGGCACCGCCAAGAGCAGCCCCGCATAGCCAAGGAGGCTGCCACCAAGCGACAGCGCGAAGATGACGCCCACCGCCGACAGGCCAATGCGACCCCCGACGGCGCGCGGCGTAATGACCACCGCATCCAGCAGCTGCACCGACGCAAACGTCACCAGCACGCCCAGCACCGGGGTTGCGCCGCGCGTGCCGACGTCCAAAAGCGCCATCAGCAGCGCCGCCAGCAGCCCAATCGAGACGCCCACGTAAGGCACAAACGCCAAAAAGCCTGCCGTGCAGCCAATCAAGATCGCCAGCGGAATCCCGGTCAGCGAGAGTCCAATCGAGTACAGCGCCGCCTGAATCAGCATCACCGTCAGCTGCCCACGCAGCCAGCCGCCAAGTGCGACGTAGATGTCCTGCAGGATCTCGCTGATGGTGGTCTGGTGACGCGGCGGCACCAGGTGGCGAATCGATGCGGTCAGGTTTGGCATGTCCATCAGGAACGACACCGCAAAGATCGGCACCAGCAGCACCGCCAGCACGTAGCGGAAAAAGCCTGCGACCCCCAGCAGCGCCGAGCCCAGCGCCTCAGAGACCTGGCCCGCCGCCCCGCGCACCCAGTCGGTCAGCTGCGTGGTCCCGAGCTTAATCCAGTCGTTGATGTTGCCAGCGCGGTACTTAAACACCTTGCTGAGCAGCGGCAGCAGCTTGGTGTTGATCAGCAGCTGATACGCGGGCAGTTGGGCGGTAAAGCGCTCGATCTCTTGGCGCACCAGCATTGGGATGGTGATGCCAATCGCGGTCAGCACCGCCAGCAGCACCAGCACCATCAGCGCCACCGCCAGCCAGCGCGGCAGACGCCGCTTTTCCAGGCTGCGCACCGACGGGTCCAGCAGAAATGCCAGCACCAGCGCTACCGCCACCGGGGTCAGCACCATCGACAGCTGCGATAGCACCGACCAAGCCAGCACGGTCAGAAACAGGTAACAGAGCAAGCGAAACAGCAGCAGCGAAAGGCGACGATCATCGGGCATGGGTCTTAAGCCGGTATTATTCCTGATGTGTCGCAATTGGGGCAGAGGGGTGATTGACTCAGTGACCCTAGAGCGACGGGAAAAAACAGCACGGAAGCCTAAGTCGCAGGTGACTGCTAGCGCGCGAGCTTAAGGCTGGTCAGGGCACTTCGGGTAGGCGTGGCGACAGTGTTCCAAGCGGGCGCACGCTGCTGGTGTCGGGCGGCTCAGCGTCGGGATCAGCGCGCAGGGTCAGCGTTAGCGGCTGCTCTTGGGCGGCGATGACCTGCAGGTCGCGGTACAGCGGAAAGTAGCCGCTGGCGCGCGCCTCTAGGCGGTGGGCTCCGGCGGGCAGCGAGAGCTTGCGTCGAGCCGCGCCAGGCGTTGACATCACCGGCTGCTCATCGACTAGCAGGCTGGCCGAGGCGGGCTCCACTTGCAGCACGACTACTCCGCTGGGCGGCGGCGGCGGCGGGGCCGACTTGCAGCCCAGGGTGACCAGCCCCAGCAGCGCCAGATGACCCAGAGTCGGCAGGCAGCGGCGTTTTTTAGGAGTGCGCATGGGCATCATGGCTGCTTAGGCTCGACGGTGCCTTCAGCCTCGGCACCGGGTGGGGGAGGTGGCAGTGCCACGGGGAGCTCGTTGGTCTCGACCAGCAGCACCCGCAGCGCATTTCCCGGCTGCGGCATGACCTGCGCCTGCAGACCGGCCAGCGGCGTACGACCCAAAAGTGCCCCCAGAGACTCTGCCGAGACGCTGGTGTGGAGCAGGATCTGCTGCTGCGGTGGTCCTTTGTCGGTTGCGGGCACAAACCGTCGAGGCTCGGCCTGCGTGACGCCCGGCAGTGCCGCCAGCGCGCGTACGGCCTGCTGATATCGCGCAAAGCCCGACAGACCCTCTAGCGTGATCAGCACGCCGTGGCCGCTGGCGGGCAGCACGCCCGGACGACTGAGCAGCTGCGTCAGACCTTTTTGAGCGGCGTCGCGATAGGCAGCCGCTTGGGCTGCGGCCTTGGTTTCTGCAAAGGCGCTGGCTTCGGCAGGCTGCAGGACTGGCGTGGCGCTGGTGCCTCCCTCGCGACTAAGCGCGCGCCACTGCACCCGCGCTTGGGCCCCGACCAGCGCCGGCAAGGTGCCGCGAATGTCGTGCGTCGTCACTTCCTCATCCAGCGTCAGCATCAGCACGCTGTGTAGCGGCGTCTGGCCGCTGTCGAGCAGGCCCGGCTGTTCGCTCTGGCAGCGTACCGGCGGCAGCATCTCGATGGTCTCGACTTTGTCGGCCAGAAACGCTCGCGCCTGCGTCTGCGCAGCAAAGGCCGCCTGCGTGGCCATCTCGCTGCGCGTCGGCGTTGCACACAGCCCGATCGCCACCCGCTTGGCAGACAGCTTGCGCACGCTGCTGGCACCGCTCTGTAGCGCGCGCAGCAGCCGGGGCAGATCCACTTGCGCCTCGATGCGCATGGTGAAGATGCCGCTGGCTTCGCCTTCTTCGAGCACGCGGTAGCCGGTGACAAACTCGCGCGCCCGCATGTTCACCAGATAAAGCCGCCCCCGCGACTCCGGAGCCGCCTGGGTGACGGCCTGCTCCAGCGCCTGCTGCATGGCATCGGCCAGCGCCTGCGTACGTGCCGCCGCTGCGCTCTCGGTCACCGGCACCGACACTTGGGTGTTGACCTCGATGCCTTGCGGCTGCGCGTAGGCGGAGGGCTGTCGGCTTAGCTGCAGCGAGCCCGCAGTTATTGACAAGACAGTCAATAGCGACAGCAGCTTGCGCCGTCGAGGCTGAATCGCTGCGCCAGCGCGCACATGATCACAGGATTTCGGTGGGTTATGCAGCATGGGCTGTCAGTCTAGCCTACGTTTTGGCGACTCGCTGCAGTCCTTGACCGCTCAAGTCGCCAGGGGTTACGGGCTTCCCGGCTCGGCGGCAGGAGCAGGACCCCCGTCGAGCGCCGGGTCTTCGGTCGTGGACGCGGGCGTGGGCGGAGTCGGCGACGCGACGGCGGGTTTGGCGGCACTGGCGGCGGGTGGCTGCAGCGCAAGCTCCAGTCGCAGCGAGACACTTCCCGTCGCGGCATAGTCGATGTGCGCCGTGGTCGCGCGGGTGACGTCCAGCTTGCCCAGCTGCGGCCAGCTGGCTCGGCGCTTGGGATCGCGGCCAAGCAGCTGCAGGGCTTTGCGCAGGCGCTCTTCGGCGCGCAGGCGAGCCAGCCGCTCGGCCTTGATGCGAGCAATGTCGGCAGAGGCAGCAAAAAGATCCGCCGCTGCGCTGCCTGCGGCCAAAAGCACTCCGCGCTGCGCATCCAGCTGGACCCCGACGGCAATCGACTCGGGCTTGGCTGGCTCGGACGCTGGGCTGGCGGTGGCGCGCGAAAGTGCCAGCTGCCCCAGACCTTGGGGTGTCACCGCCAGCGGCGAGACCAGGAACGAGAGCCCTGCCAGCGCGAGCGCGAGCGTCCACCGCCCTTTAGCGCCAAGCCTGGTCTGCTTCGCCCACAGCTTCACCCCAAAGGCGCAAGCCCGATAACCCATGGTCGCGAGCCTACGGTAGGCCCACCCGGTTGTCAAAGCGCGGTAGCCTCGGGGACTGGCTGCTGCTGTGGGTCCCCAAAAGGCGCGGCTGCGCGACCTGAAAGCGGCGCTTTGGCCTGTGGGCGGGGCCCAAGTTGCTGGGCGCTTGGCAAACGGGGCCAGGGCTTCAGCTTTTCGCTGGCTCACAAACCGGCAACGATTCTACTCTTGGGTAGGTTGTTTGAGTCATGAGCCCTCCTCTGCCCGCATCCGCCTCTGAGTCCGCTGGTGCAGCGGAGAAGACAGCCAAAGCGGCGGCGGCAGCGCTGGCCGCGACGACCTCACCCCACCTGACCCTGAGCCGCAAGGTGCGCAAGAACCCGTTTCCGGCGCTGTGGACCAGCTTTATTGGGCTGGCGCTGCTGACCCTGCTGGCGCTGACGCTGGCGCTGGGGCAGTGGCGACGTCCGGTGGCGGGGGTGCTGGTGGACCCGTTTGCGGGCGTGACCAACTACGGCTGGCCAAGCTGGAGCGGCTTTGTCCACGGCCTGGCCTATCCCGATCGCGTGATCGCCGTCGATGGTCAGCTGCTGCAGCTACCGGCGGGGGCGCACCTTGATGCACTGGCCGCTCGCAAAGAGGCGGGGTCGCGCGTTGGACTGTCACCGCCGGATGGCCTGCGGCCTTTTGGCGCACCGGCGTCGCTGCAGCTGCAGGTCAGTCAAGGGGCGGCCCTGCGGACGCTGACCGTGCGCATCGAGCCGCTGGGGTTTGTGCCCTGGCTGCTGCTCTGCGGCGGCTATCTGGTGCTGGCCTGGCTGTGGCTGTTTGTGGCCGGCCTGTCCTACACCGTCAAGCCGCAGGGTCGAGCGGTGCGCGCTTTTGTGCGCTGGGTGCTGTGGACCACCATCGTCCTCATCACGT
>JAGNNG010000105.1 GCA_017990795.1 Deltaproteobacteria bacterium | reverse complement strand
CTTTGCCTTTTACGAACGTCAGCGTCGTCGCCGTACCCAGATCGATCGCCAAGTCGTTTGAAAATAGCCCGTAGACCCAATCAAAAAGCATGTCTGAATCCTGTTATCTGGATGCAGCAGCGGTGGTAGTCAGTCCCGGTCGAAGCAGGGAAGCTCAGAGGACCACGGCTGTGCATTAAGGTGTGTGTGTTGGCGCGAGTCAGTCCACCTAAGGGAATGTAAGCGATTGCCTCCGCGTGACGCACTGCGTAGCACAGCGGCCCCAGCATGTTCAAGGGCGGATCACCGCATCCGGCTGCACAACCAGCCCCTTAAAAGCCCTGAAATTTTTCTGATTTACCGTCGAGAAACTCTGATTTTTGGACCTGTCATGACAGGCCCGAGGCAGGGCAGAAACTTTGCGCAGAAAGGCAAATTTTTTTCGATGAAAGTCGGGCCGCTAAGCTGGCCGGTCGCCACCACGACACAGCGGCGTCTGTAGCTGCGCCTGATGTCCGGCTTTTTCCCACTGGCCAGGAGTCATGGTCTTAAGCGCCAGGGCGTGGATCTGACCGCGTAGCTCGTCTGCCAAGAGCTCGTTTACCAGCCGCTGCTGCGCGATCAGCGAGCGACCTTCAAACTGCGCCGAGACCACGATGACTTTGAAATGCGACTCCGAGCCGGGCGGCACTTTGTGCATGTGGCTTTCGTTAATAACCTCAAGGTGCAGTGGCTGAAGTTGCGCCTGCAGCTTGCTTTCGATTTGCTTCTGAATACGCATCGGTTCTCCGTGCTGCAAAGTTATGCGGATATAGATCAAATCAATACTGCAACTACTTCAGTATCGACAAATCCGCAGATAAATCTATGTATTGATGTAGTCACATGACCCACTAAGGTGCTGCGGCATGCGGCATTTGCGGTGATTTGACCACATCAGAGTAGCGCCGCATTGCCTCATGCACTGTCGGCTGCGCAGCAGGCCGCACCAAGCCGTAACGATTTAGCATTAGCGGCTTGCCACGCACAAAAGTGTTCGTTATCATAAACTGTCATTTTTGTGTTCCAAGACACTGAATCAAGGGTAGGTATAACTATTTCACTGGTGGTGATGGGTGTCTGCTTTTGCTACCCGCCGCCGCTCGCTGACCAGCTGACAGCCTACGGGTTGCCAGCTGACTGACCTGACTAGCCAGGAGATTGCCCGTATGGAAGAGGCCCGGTTCTTCGAGCTGGACATCAAACTGGAAGCCCTCCGAGCGCGTCTTGCGACCGAAGATGCTCGCGCCATAGAGGCTTACCGGGAAAAGGTGGATATCGGGTGGCTTTATCACGACTGCGCGATGGAAGGCGTGGTGCTGTCGTATCACGAGATAAAGGATGCCATCGATCGCAAGATCATCTCTGATGTCAGCTTGGTTTCTTTGTACGAAGAAATCCGCAATCACAAGATCGCCATCGACCGCGTAAAAGATCTGGCGCAGCAGCAGTCTGGAAATCGCAAGAAGCGCGGCCTTATCAGCGTCGATCAGATCAAGCAGCTGCACGAGATCCTAACGCCCGAGGACAAGTCCAAAGGCAATCCGTACCGCAAGGACAACCCGCTTCATCGCGCGTACTTTCACGAGATCGCCACCCCCGACAAGATTCCGCTGCGCATGCGCAAGCTGTGTGAGTGGCTCGACGACGAAGAAGTCGAGAGCCTGCACCCAATCGGTCGCGCTGCAGGGGCACACTTTCGGCTGATGGCGATCTACCCGTGGACCAAAAACAGCGGCAAGGTGGCGCGGCTGCTCATGAACCTGCTGCTTATCCGCGAAGGATATCCACCGACGGTGCTGCACAGCATCGAGCGCCAGCGTTACTACGACAGCCTGCGCGCCGAAAATGGCCAGCTCGCCGGGCTTATCGTCGAGTCGCTAAGCAACTACGTATCGACCACCACCCGCTTTCTCGACGAGATAGCTGAGCTTCGCCGCTCCCGCGCCGCTAGCTAGTGCCCTCTACTCAGCGCTGCATACGCCGCTTCAGATCCAGGCTGCCCCAGCCAACAAGGCCCATCTTCTTGTGTATTCGGCCCAGTCTGGCGACGGTCGTGATAGTCTGACAACATGCCCCGACTCTCTGCGCAAGCCCCAGACTTAGCGGTCAGTCCTGACGGTGGCTGGGCTGCCGACCTCACCACCAATCGCCTGCGCCTATACGATCTCGGACGCGATCGCTATCGCGCCTCCGACTCAGCTGCGCCGCAGCGCATCAGCCCCATCACCGAGCTTGAGCGCCTACCGCACCCAGGCCGCGTCGTCTTTCTAAGCGAAGACCGACTGCTGCACCTGTGGCTGGTGTCCGGTCCGGGCGAAGATGGAGACTACCTGGCCGCAGAGCTGCTGACGGTGCCGACCTTAAGTGAGACCGGTCGTGGCCTGCGCGTCCCGGGCTGTCAGCGCATCGTCGGCGTCGGCCCAGGCGGCGCGGTGGTAACGCCACTGGGCTCAGGGGCAGACATCATCTCGCTGCGCGGCAGTGAGCTGACGGTGCATCGCACGTTTATGCGTAGCGAAGTGCTGTCTGCCGTCGCGGCTCCCGAGCGCCGATTTCTGCTTGAACAGCGAAGCGGCTTCGAACTGTGGGACCCGCAAGCCCGCAAAGCTCTGACGCGCCTGGTCCTAAACACCCGGCAAGCGATGCTGCAGCTGGGCTACGCGTCGTCGGGACGCCTGCTGTGGGCGGTGACCGGCAGCATCCCCGTTCACGTCGAAGTTTTCCGCGCCTCTGACGGACGCAAGCTGTTTGAGCTGGATCAGCCAGGCCGCGCTTTACAAGCGGATGCGGGGCCCGGTCGCCTGCTCATCGCCGTGGAGGAGCGTGAGACGCTCAGCTTCTTGGATCTGGACCTGTCGGGACGCAGCCTGCGCCGCGTGACCTTGCCCGCATCCGAGCCGCCGCCCGTTAGCTTCGTCGTGAGCCCAGCGCAGGACGCCCCAGAGCTGCTGGTGCGACTCGATAGCGAGCACGAACCGCTGCTGCGTCTGCCCCTACAGCCGGTGGCGGTACAGCGAGCCAGCCACAGTGACGAGCGCAACACGACGCCTGGCAGCCCGACCTCAACGCTCGCCAAGCCCACCCCACGCAGCACGGCCAATAAGACGCGCCCAGACTTATCAGCCCGAGCGTTGCGCGAAACTCGCCCCGAGAATCGCTTGATTCGTCGCACCGCGCCCGCTGCAGAGCTGTCACGCGACTCCGACCTAGACTCCGAGTTCGATGAGGAAGCGCACCCAGGCCAAAGTCGCGGTGTTGGTGTTGCGACAGAGCGCTCCATTCATTCTCAAGCGGCACTCGCTCAAGGCGAAGGTGAGGACGATCCACTCGACTTGACGCCCGCAGACGATGGACCAGCCGTAGTCTCCCTGGCGCTAGGCAGCAGCAGTCGCAGTCAGGGTGCATCGCCAACAACCAGCCGCTGGCGCGAGATGCTCAGTCGTTCCTTTGATGCACGCCGTAGCCCAGCCGCTTGGCAGTGGGAGCTTGGGCGCTGGGCAGCCACGCTGCTCGACGGTCCTGAGCAGAGTGTGGCACCGCTGCCCCCAGACGGAGGTCCGCTGCAAGCGATCACGCAGCGTCTTAGGCTCTCATCCGTTGGACACAAAGTCCTCGGTCTGCTCTATGCGGCCCAGGCGCTGCTCGGCTTGCGACCGCGCGGCATGCGACCCATAGAAATTGCGCTGGCTCTGAGTCCCTTGCATGAAGAGCCAGCGGTGCTAGCAGAGCTTTTGCCCGGCAGCCTGCTGCGCTCAATCGACTTGTTGCGACAGCGCCCCGATGGCCGCTTGGTCCTGCAGCGCGAAGTCTGCCTGCACCTAATGGGCGCACCGTGCCCCGAGCAGCTACCCACCGGCGGCGCAGGTCGCGAGTCGCTGATGCCCGGCCTGTATCACCTGGTTGGGCTGCCACCGCGTCAGCCAACCCAGCTCCTAGCGCAGACGATCCTGCGCCTCGATGCACTGCGCGATCCGAAGCCAGTCGTCACTTTGACCCGGCTGCTTCGTCGCGCGCAGCTGCAGGATGCGGCGGTGCTCGTCGAGGGATTGCCCGGTCTGTCGTACCCCGCTTTTCACAGCGACGGGACCCTGCCTCAGCTACGCGCCCTGCTCACGCTGCCGCGCGTACCGGTGCTGCTCTGCGCAATGCAGGATGGACCGGCGGCGATGGGCTTGTCTGCCCGCTCTCTGCAATCGCCTGCGAATCACGGACTAAGTGACCTGCCAGCGCCCATTCTGCCTAGCGCTCAGCTACCCCCGGGTACCTCTTGGCGAACTCCACTTTTGCCAGCGCAAGCGGTGTTCCTAGACCAAAACCACCAGCACGGTCGCCTAGAGCACCTCACCAGCAACGATCGTCGCGCAGCCATCCTCGTCGGTCCTAGTGCAACCCCAGAGGCCTATTCTGCGGCGGCATACCTGGCGGCTCGCGACGGAGCCGTGATGATTTTAGACGCCGAGCTTACGACCGCGCGGACAACCGTGCTCTCGCTGCTCTTACGCCAGCTGCCGGTGGTCATCGCAGCCACGCCCCCCGCTGGGCCTGGTACACCCTGGCCGCCTTCGCTGGTTCCATTCGTGGTTCATCAGCGCGTCTAGGAGATCTGCTCGCCCTTGAAATCGCGCCGCTGGTAGGCTGCAGCCCATTCGGCCCCGCGGCCTTGTGCAAGGAATCTGTCGATGGAACTGGCAGCACTCATTTCTCTACTCGGACTCAAGCCGCACCCGGTCGAGGGTGGCTTTTTTGTCGAGACCTATCGCTCAGCCGACGCATTCTCGCAGGCCACGCTGCCGGGACGTTACCAAGGGCCCCGCTGTGCTTCGACGTGCATCTATTACCTGCTCACCGAAGACAGCTTCTCGGCTATGCATCGGCTGCCTAGCGACGAGATCTTTCACTTTTACCTAGGCGATCCCGTCGAGCTGTTCGAAATCCACCCGGACGGCAGTGGCCGACTCCACATGCTGGGCACCGATCTGACGGCAGGGATGCGACCGCAGCACGTCGTGCCGATGAACACCTGGCAAGGCAGTAGGCTGTGTGCCGGTGGCCGCTACGCACTGCTGGGTACCACCGTCTCACCCGGCTTTGAGTTCGCCGACTTCGAGACCGGCCACCGCGCCGCGCTCATTGCGCAATATCCGCAATTCGCCCAACAAATTGCCGAATTAACTAGAACCTAACCGATATCAACATAAATTTATGTTGATATCAGACTGCAAAATCCTAGTAATTTCCCTCTAATGAAATATTAGCGCCTAAGCCTGGACCCAGAATGCCGGAACCGTGGGGTCGATAGGTTTCGTTGCTGATATTTTCAATGATTCCGGTCATATACAGGCGACGCGACAGCCGCAGCGACGTCCGCGCCGAGACCACCAGATACCCGGGCGTCTGCATGCACGTCGTCTGACCGATCGGGCAGATCGTGGGGTCGAGCAAGTCCTGCGTCGCCAAGCGACTTTGGGCCAGCGCCCAGCGCACCGCGACCTCGGCAAAGGACACGACGCTGCGAGGCCGTCGCAACTGCAGCGCACCCGAGCCATACAGCGGTGGCACTCGCCACATCGGCTCTTTGACTGCGCCGGGAGTCGTGGCGCTGGACTGCAGCACATCGGCATAGGTATAAGCCAGCGCTCCGACGGCAGAAATCCCTGCTAGCAGGTATAGCCGCAGGCTTGCCTCGACGGTGTGCAGTCGCGCGCTGTCGGCACTGGCCCGGGAAAACAGCCGCGACGAGCAAACCGGCTCCTGGGCATCGACGCAGGTTTTGCCATCGACCTGCGTCGGCACGACGGCAACCGGACTGTCGAGATAGGTAAACGAATAAGCGGCCACACCCTCTATTCGCTGATAGGCGACGCGTAGTCCTGCTTCAGCAGAGTAGGCGGTCTCGCGGCGCAGGCCACTTTGCGTCGGCAGCAGCAAGGCCCCAGGACGAAGGGTCTCAAGCCGCGTCTGATCATCCAGGTTGGGCACCCGAGTGCTGGTCATAAACCCTGCAGTCAGAGCCAGCCCCTGCAGCGGCTCGTAGCGCAGATGCAGCGAGGAGCCATAAGTCGGGCTGTTTATCTGACGAGCCGCCAGCACCGAGCTCGGCGCAGTCTGCAGCAAGCGCAGCACCCGCTCGTCGCTGCCCATCGATAAAAAGTTGCCGCCCACGCGACCACCGATCAGCATGCGCAGCCGGCCTGGACGCTCACTCTCTTTACCCGAGAACAGACGCTCTAGGTCTAGCTCATCCTGCAAGAAGACGGCGACGGACTGCGCGCGCGCACCGTCGAGATAACGAGCCATTCCAGGAGTCGCTATGCCCTCCGAGCCAGCGCCGGTGCTCAACCGAGCCAAGTCTGCGGTGCTCGTCACCCACTCGAAATAGCCTTCGGCGCCCGCTGCCAGCTCACCGCCGCGTCCCAGATCGGTACGCGCCACCGCCGAGACACCTAGCACATCGACGCGGTTTAGATGGCGCTCCAGCCGATCCAGTGCGATCAGCTGATGACTGGTCTGCTCCCCTTGCCGGTTGTACGAAACGGTGGCGCTGACATCGACGGTGCGTGAGGCCGTTTCAATGCTGTTGTCGTAGCGCAGGTAGACCAGATCGCGCTGCAG
>JAGNNG010000104.1 GCA_017990795.1 Deltaproteobacteria bacterium | reverse complement strand
AGGGCATCACCCGCCTGTTTATCGACCCGCAGATCGATCCAGCAACCGGGGAAGTGTTTGGCAAGATCTTACGCTTTGAGCCAATGCAGTAATGCTATCGACGTTACTCATCGACGGTAGCGCTATTGGTAAATCGCGATTAAAATGAATAACTGGTCGTTAATACTACTGTGTGTTTAATGTAACTGCGGGTATCAAGGCCATTGGCAATACTCGAAAAATTGCGTAGTAGCGAGTAGCTTAGATCCAAAGAAAAGCCCAGCGGTAAATTCTTCGTGATGCCAATATCGGCGCTAATCAGGTTATCGATGCGCTGCTCGCCCGGTAGCTGGATTGCTCCGGGTAGGCTCAGCGTTACTGAGTCAGCTTGGCCCGGTGTACAGTTCCTATCGATCTTACATGCTGAAGCAATGACCGCTGGCGCTGATTGACCTGTATCTGTGCGATAGGGGTCATGGCTGTAACTCGCCGTGTAAAGATCCGAATACCTTCTATGCTCCAGTCCTAACCCGAGAGCTATTTCTACTTTGGCAGGAAGCAAGAGTCGCCAGCGCGTACTGATCTCATGTCCGCTGTAGCTTAGCGGTGCAGTATAGGAATAAGCACCAATTTGCTCTAGCTTCGGATCCGAGCCGATTGGTATATAAATAAGCGGTGGTAAGAACGGAATGGGTGAAGTCAGGGTTCCGGTGCGGTCGGAGCGAAATCGATATGACAGCTGGCCTCGCGCTTCTACCGCCGAACCACGCAATCGTAGCTCTTGGGTAATCCTGGCGTCGTCACGGTTTCCGTCGAGATACGCATCGTTACGATCAATGCTGGCGCGATACTGATGCATGTAGCTAATCCGTGTTCGCCAGCGCGCGGACTCAATAAAGATTAAATCTAATGCGCCCTGTACGCCGCCCTGAAATGGCTCAAAGCTCTGCAAACCCGAAAAATTAATAAAACCGTCGATTCGTGGTCGTATATAGATCCAGCTGCGCGGATGCCAGTTAACGCGCAGGGTAACGTAGTGATCTTGTATCGCATATGCGTCATGATCATATGCAATCGACATCATCATCGTTTGCGATACACGATAGCCTGCCCATAGCTCAACCGTCTTGCCGGCTGCCAGTCGTCCGCCAATATCCAGGCTTAGGGTAACTGGTAAATCCCACTCGCTCTCTGGTTGCTTGGGTTGTAGATAGCTATTGCGTACGACGTCGCTATAGTTGGTTGCGATCTTCTTGGTGATCTCTGGCGCATTTTCTTGGATTAATGTCGCCAGTCGCGCTCGCGGGCGTTGTGCGGTTGTCGCCGATGATGAAGCAGTGTTTTTTAGACCAATCGTTTCCGCGCGCTTTCCCTGTAGTACGTTAGAATCATAACCAATCGACACACTCGCATCAAAAGAGAACCGCTGATGTAAAAGCTCGCTTTTGGCGTTCTTGATTAGCTTTTGGGCGTCTTTTTGATCATCGCTATCGGACAGTCCCAGCTGTAGCGCTTTTTCTGCCTCGCGCTTGGCGTCCTCGAACTCGTCTCGCTCAAAGAGCTGCTGGGCCAGATCCAGGCGGTAGTCGGCTTCACTGGGGGCCAGCACCACGGCGCGGCGGATCTGGGCCAGGGCTTCCTTCTCGTCGTCGACCTTGCGCAGCGCCAGCGAGTACAGGTAGTGCAGCAGCGCTTGCTCGTCGCCGGGTCGGCGCTCGGCCTCGCCCAGGGCGACCGCGTCTTTGAGCTTGGCGACGCCAGCCTCATTTTTGCGCTCTTTGAGCAGGGCTCGGCCTTCCTTGACCAGCTGGAATGAGTCGAGCGGTGCGCTCGGCTCTGGCTCTTGCTCCGGACTTGGCGCGGGCGCGGCCTGAGCTTGCGTATCGACAGCTGCTGCGCTGGTTTGCGCGCCAGCCTCCCTAGCGCACAGGACGACTACTGGCACGAGCAGGAATTGTCGCAGCGGAAACTTCATCTGCCGATCGTACCTCAGAGCCTCGGCATCTGGTGCTCAGCGCTGGATGTCGACGACAATCGCGGCATGGTCTGAGGCTGGGGCGGTGTCCATGGCTTCATGGACCGGTACCACCGTGGCTGCCAGGGGTGTCAGCCCACGACCCGCAAACCAGTCGAGCCGCGCCGGCACCCGTCCATTCCAGCGTCGCAGCCGCCGCTGTAACCAGCGCGTCATCCACGGACCGACTTGGGTATGCAGCTTGGCGATCGCGAAGGGACTCTGCACGTCGTAGGTGTAGGTCCCAAGATCGAGGCGGTTAAAGCCGTCCGTCTGCAGCTGAAACTGCGCCAGTGTGGCGAACACCGGCTGCTCGTAGGACTGCTGCGGCGTCATGTAGCCAGCAACGGTGGCGTCAAAGCCTTTGATGAAAAACTTGTGCAGCAAGTCGCGCACAAGCGGCAGCTTGCCCGACAGATCGTAGGTCGAGGTATTCAGGTCGCCGCCCAGCAGAAACCGCGTCGGTGCCAAAGCTGAGGCCCGCTGCAGCAGCGCCGCCAGCTGCACCGCCCGCTGCTCGGGCGAAGCATTGGAGTCGAGGTGGCAAGTGCTGCACCACAGCGAGCCCTCGGGCAGCTTGATCTCGGCCAGCAGCGCCCGCTTTTTGCCCAGGCGCTTTTCCTTCTTGGACGAAAACTTGTCGCGAAGCTCCGGCAGGTCGACGTTTTCGACGATTCCCAGCGGCCACCGCGACAGGATCGCCGCTCCGGCCAGCGCGTCGGTGTTTTCGCGGTGCTCGGGGTTTTCCAAGAAGTCATCGCCCAGCACCAGATACGAGATGCCAAACGCAAAGTGCATCCCCAGCGCTGCCGCTAGCTCGCGCGCAACAGGGTGGTTTCCCGAGCGCGCCATGCCGCTATCCACTTCCGACAGCAGCAGCACATCCGCAGTCTTAAGCGTGGCGTTGTTTTGCAGGTGCTCCAGCAGCAGCGGCAGCTGGGTGCCGCGCTGGATATTCCACGCTACCACTCGGCAAAACCCTGTATTGGTGCTGGGGCTTGGCGCTTTTGGCTCGCCTCGCTCGACGGTGTTCTCTAGCTTTGTAAGCTCGGCTTGCAGCTGCGGATATAGGGGATGCCGGGTCAGCGCGCGGCGATTGGGAATGGTGCGCAGGGTCGCATAGTGCGGGGCCAGCTGATGCGTCAGTGGCAGCAGCTGTGCAAAGGCCATATCAACCAGGGCCGTTTCAGTCCGAGACGAAGGTAACACTGCAAGTTTCGCCATGGCGCAAGCTACCGGGTCTGCCAAGCGGCAGGGCAGGGGGCATACGGGGCGCTAGTCATTTGCCCACGTCGCTATTGTCGTCGAAAGATCACCACAAAGTTGTTAGACGGCATCGGCACCAGAGACTCTTGCTTTAGACCAAAGTGCGCTGCGATGCGGGTGACTTCGCTCAGGTCGCGGACGCCCCAATCGGGATTCATGGCGCGCAGTCCTTCGTCGAAGGCTTGGTTGCTGGGCGCGGTGTGCTGGCCGTCGATGCGAAAGGGTCCGTAAAGCACCAGCGGGCAGCTAGGGGCAAGGACCTGGGCTGCGCCGCGCATCAGTGCTGTCGTCGCGGACTGAGGCGCAATGTGCAGCATGTTGATATTTACCACTGCGTCTGCGCGCAAAACTGGCCACGGCTGCTGCTCAACATCCAGCGATAGCGGCGGTAGTACGTTGCTGGTCTGCAGGTGCCGACTCCAGGCCGCAATGCTGAGGATGCAGCCCGCATCAGCATCGGTGGGCTGCCAGCTTAGCATCGGGAAGTTCGGTGCTAGGTAGGTCGCGTGTTCACCGGTACCACTGGCGATTTCGAGGACCAGACCCTGCGTTGGCAGCACTTTTTTTAGCTCTGCCAAGATGGGCTCGCGGTTGCGCTGCGTCGCTGGGGCGAACCGGCGGTCATCCGTGAGATCGGCAGGTACTTGGGGCAGTGGCGGAAAGTGGGCACCGGACATCGGATTTTTCACTTGGCTAAGGTAGCGCTTATAGCTAGCCACCATCGGGAGTGTCAATCGTCCGTAGGCGCTGCTGGGGTAGCTGAAAAGCGATGGGCGACTTATCGGTACAGATGCAAACAGGACAAGCAGGGGGGGCTTAGCGGCGTAGATTTACAAAGTCATACTGCAGGCTGTAGCTGTCACCGTCTGTGGGCGGCGCAAATCGGAGGCCGCGCATGACGCCCAGCACGCAGGAGCGCTCACTGTCGGCACCCTCGACGGCCACATCGGAGACACGACCATCCGCGCCCACCGTGAGGTCAACGCTGATCTTTCCGGGGAGCGCGGTCGTCTCTGCGTAGCAGCGTGTCACTGGTGCAACCGCTTTGCGCATGACGCCGTTGACGGTGGGGACTGCTTTCTCAGTCGCGCTGCCGCCTTCTGCTGTGGTCACCACAGGCATCGGTCGCGAGCCAGTCGCTGCGATGGGCGGGGCTGCTCCCCCAGGCTTGGCCCACTTCGAGTTTATCGGCTTGCGCCAGGTGCCAGCAGGTCCGCCACCGAGCCGAAGCTCAGGTCGGCCAGTGGCTGCAACGGTAGGCGGATTAACCGGAGCCGTCTCGACCGGGGGTGGGACCACTGCATTGCTTGCGACCACAGGCGTGGGCGCAGGACGCTTGGCTTCAGGCGGAGGACCTGATGTTGCAACTGCCGGGTCGGCGGCGATTCCTTTGCCTTTGTCTGTTGCCAGAGCCTTGTCGGAGGCCGCGCTATCAGTCTGGGGAGCCTGCGCACGGGGCTGCGACGATGACTGCCACAGCCCGATGCCCACCACTACGCCAACAAATGCGGTCACTAGGCCTGCTGCGACCAGCGCTTTGGACTTGCTTGCGCGCTTTGGCTCCTCAATCGAGAGTCCGAGGATAATTTCGCCGCCACCTACGCTTGAGCCTGCCGATGTTGCGTCGACCACCGGTGGCTTGGGCAGGCTTGGCGCCGGCGGCTTTTGCACCGGGGCTAGAGCGGGCTGGCTATTGCTGACGTGCGTCGCTTTGCCGTGACGCGGATAGACGTTGCCGAGGGCATCCATCAGTGACGCGGCGCTCTGGTATCGATCTTCGGGCTGCTTGGCGCAGGCCTTGGCGATGATGCGCTCCAGCTGTGGCGGCAGTCCGCGCTCCATCAGTCCCAGCGGGGGCAGCTTGGCGGCGATGATCTGCTGTCGCTTCTGCTCGAAGTTTTCGGCGCTAAAGAGCTTCTCGCCGACCAGGCACTCATACAGCAGCGCACCGACGGCGAAGATGTCCGAGCGCGGATCCACCAGATGCGAGTCACCGCGCGCCTGCTCCGGCGACATATACGACGGGGAACCGAGCAGCCGTCCCGAGCCCGTGATCTCAACGCCGTCAAGCAGCTTCGAGAGGCCGAAGTCGAGTACTTTGAGGGCGATTTCTTCCTCGCCAGCCTCAGGGGAATCTTGATGCGCCAGCAGCAGGTTTTCAGGCTTCAGGTCGCGGTGAATAACGCCTCGTCGGTGCGCCATCGACAGCGCGTCACACAGCTGCGCCATGACGGTCACCGCCTGCACCGGGGCCAGCGGACCACGCTCTAGGCGATCGCGCAGCGTCTCGCCGTTGACCAGCTCCATGACGATGTAGGGCCACGCGGTGGGGTCGTCGCGAAAGTCGGTGATGGCGACGATGTGCGGGTGGCCCAGCTGAAACGCGCTCTGCGCTTCGCGACGGAAGCGAGTCCGCAACTCGGCATTGCTGACCAGCTGTGGATGCAGAAACTTGATGGCGCACGGCCTCTGCAGGTGCTGGTGCCAGGCCTTGTAGACGACTCCGATGCCGCCTTTGCCAAGCGGCTTGTCCAGTCGGTAGATGCCATCAAGGACATCGCCAGGCTGCGGCTGCTTGCGGCTCTGTAGCGCGGTGGTCGAGTCGACCTGGTTCATGGCTGATTTGTCATCACTCATGCGTATAGACCGCTGTTGCGCAACGTGCGCAGACGGAGGCGCTTTTATCCTAGCACAACGCGCCTGCCCGCTTGGGGATGTGCGCGTCGTCCTTTAGATAAATGCTACGGGCAGCACTTGGGCGCCGCCATCTGCGCTTGGTCTTTGTTCGTCGCTGACGTCCAAGCCGTTAGCAGTGATGCGTGAGCACGCCGGCACCCAGCGTATTTGCGTCCGCTGGATACCGTGGGCTTTCCTTGTCCTACAGAGAGCGCACGCGGGCGACAATCTGCGTGACCCACTCCACCACTTGATCGATCTGCTGCGGGGTGGTTGTGCGTCCCAGCGAGAACCGCACGGCGGCCTTGGCTTGCGCGCGCGACTGTCCCAGGGCCGTTAGCACCGCCGATGGCTCTGTCGAGCCTGAGCTGCATGCCGCTCCCGTCGAAACGGCTGCGCCTAGCAGGTCCAGGTTCATCAGCAGTAGATCGCCTTCGACCCCCTCAAAACCTAGGTTGGCCGTGGTCGCGTTCCGTCCCCCAGCAGTGCCATCGCCGTTTCGCCAGCTGCCGGGAATTGTCAGCAGCTGGGCCTCAAGCCGATCGCGCAGCAGGGCTAGCGTGGGGAGCTGTGCTAGCTGCTCTTGGGCGAGCCTTGCCGCGCAGCCAAAGCCAACGATGGCCGGCACATTCTCGGTTCCGGCGCGTCGCCCCTTTTCTTGCTGTCCACCAACCAGCAGCGGCTGGGGCAGCAGCGGTGGCAAGCGGGCTGCGCTTTTGTCGGTGC
>JAGNNG010000103.1 GCA_017990795.1 Deltaproteobacteria bacterium | reverse complement strand
GATCTCTCGACGACACATGCCGCGTGGATCGGTCTGATTGCACGAGGCACCGAAGTACGCAGCGTAATGGGCTACGCTGTCAGAATGCATCCCGATCACTTGCTGATCACCGATGTTCGCGGCCCCGAGGCGCTGGACGTCGCAGCGGCACTGTGTGGTGGCCAAGGCGTCGTGGTTGGTGTCGACGCAGCCTCGGCGCGAGAAGCCCTTGGTCGCATCGAGTCGCTCGGGCGCCTAGCCGGAGAGTCGCCTTCCCGCAAAGCCCTACGCGAAGAGCTGGCCCAAGCCGTAAACCTTGCGGTTCATGTTGGCCGTACCGCAGCGGGTGCATACCGTGTTATGGAAATATCTGAAGTGACATTGGCTGATGAGGGCGGTATTGACTTGATCCCGGTGTTTACCTTTAAGCCCGAAGGAGGCGACGGACAGTTCGTTGCCACCGGTCATGTCCCCGCGTTTGCGGGCTAACCCCTGCCAGGTTGAGTCTCTGTGTGGAGAGTAATCGCCACTGATCGTGAAGGCCGTGAGATCGCTCGCAAAGATATCGATGCGGGTGAGATCACTCTTGGGCGTGACGGTGACCGGATGATGCCGCTGCAGTCGCCGAGCGTCTCGCGACGCCACTGCCGACTGCGCGCTGAACCCGGTGGCTTGTCCATTATTGACGACGGTAGTGCCAACGGCGTCTTGGTGAACGGAACCAGAATCGGTGCAAACACACCGACTCCGATCAATGCCCAGTCCCGGGTTGAGATCGCTGAGTTCCGGCTGACCATAGAGCAGCTCGGCATGCCCGCTCCGCCCCCACCCATGCAAATGCCGATGCAGATGCCTATGCAGATGCAAGGCATGATGCCGCAGCAGCCGATGCAGATGCCCATGCAGATGCAGATGCAAGGCATGCCTCCTAGCGCAGGAATGCCGGGTATGTCTGGCGTCGTGCAGCCAGGGATGATGCCAGGCAGCGGCGGCCCTGCAGACATGGTGCGACTGATCGCGGAAGGCGGCCAATACAACGGTCGTGTCTTCGATCTACCTGCACTCAACGAGGTCACTGTTGGCCGCGGCGTCGGTAATGATCTGGTTCTCGACGATCCGTCGATGTCGCGCAAGCACTCCAAGCTCAAGCGCATCGGCAGCGGTCGCCTCGAGGTAGAGGACCTAAACTCAGCCAACGGCACCTACGTCAACGGTCGCAAGATCAGCACCGCTCAGCTTGGTCCCGGCGACACCCTGCGCTTCGGCGAGGTCATGTTCCGACTAGACGGAGCGGGTGGCAGTGGCGCTCGTCCCGCGCAGGCGAACATGGGGCCGATGGCCATTGGTACGCCAAGCTGGCTTAAGGGCGCCTTCTTGGGCCTGGCCGGTGTCACTGCGCTCGTGTGGGTGATCTGGCTGGTAAAGCTAGCGGTCCCCAGCAAGCCAGAAAAAGGCGTTGTGGAGTCAGCGATCACCGCCAAGATTGCTGAGGCTGAGGCCAAAACCCATACCGCGCAGGAAGCATTTGCCAAGCGCGAGTGGGCCAAAGCCAAAGACGCGACCGAGGCAGCGCTCGAGCTGGACCCGGCCAACCTGGAAGCGATTCGCATCCGCGCCCAGTCCGTGCGCGCTGCCGACGACGAGACAAAGTACAAGCAAGGCAGCACCGAGCTAGAGAAGGGCAACCCAGACGGCTTTAATGCTGCGGTGCGCATCTTTGACTCGATGTCTCCCGACGGCTCGTACCGGCAGGAGTTCGCAGACAAGCTGCGGACCAAGCTGATCTCGGGTGGCGAAGAGTTTTGCCGCAAGAAGCTGTACCGCGAGTGCTTTGAGACCCTGTGCAGCGCCTATCGCGTGTCACCGGTCAATCAAAAGCCGGGCATGACGACGGTAAAGCTGATTCATGAAGCCGAGCGCAAAGCCAAGATTTCCTCGCCCTGCATCCTGAAGTAGTCTCTCGGACTACACACTCTCCCAACTCCAGACCAACCTCTCGCTTTTCAATAGAGCCGGCATGCCTTTTTTCGACTCGCTTCGGGCTGCGTTATCGCGTTACTCCAACTATGTTCACACCGTCGGTAAGCAAGCATCTCCAGCACAGCTAACCAAAGCAGCGGAGCGACTTGGATTTCCGCTGCCGCCTGCACACCTAGACTTTTTACAGTCCTGGAACGGTGCGACGCTGTTTCACGAAGCGTTCGAGCTCTTTGCTGCCGACAAGCTGCAGCGAACAGGCCCCACCCACGAGTACATCTACATCGGTGATTCGCCGGATGGGGCGCTGTGGGAAAAAGCGGATGGCCGCGTGTACCTAGTCGACGCAGAGTCACCCGACCCGATCCTATGCGGTAGCGATCTAGAACACTACGTCACGGTGCTGGTTGCACGCGAAGCACTGGTCATGGATCGCGAAGGTGAGTTTCGCGATGTGTTTAGTGAAGAGGGCGAGCTAAACGAAAGCGTCCGTCTGAAGCGAGCACTCGCTGGTCAAAAGCATGACCCCAAGGCGGCACTGTACTGGTTTGAGCACGCCGAGCTCTTGTGCGAAGAAGGCGATCCGACCGAAGCCTGTGCCCTACTGAAAAAGGCGGTCGGTCTCGATGGACAGGCGGGACCGGCGTGGGAGCTGCTGTCGGCGCTGCTCAAGCAAGATGGTCAGCCTGAGGGTGCTGAGCACGCAGCCGTACAAGGTGCGCTGGCGACGTGGGACCCGTTTGTCCGCGCCTCTCGCTATCTAGACGCTGCACAGCTGATGCCCACCCGTGCCACCGAGCATGCACAAGCTGCGAACGCTGCCGATCCTGATCATGCAAAGCAGCTCGTCGAAGAAGCCAAACAGCTCCTGGCCGAGGGTCACGTAGATGAAGCCGAGCGCCTTGCGACGCGACTACGTCTGTTTCTAAGTCCGCGGTCAGAGGCCAGCGCCTCCGACGATAGCAAGCCTGCGACCTCCGAGCTGCAGGACCTGGAGCGCGAACTGCGTACCCGTCATGCCCTGCGAGTCATGTAGCCGCTAGCGCGGTGGACGCGCTCCAAACAGTGCCGTCCCCACCCGCACCAAAGTCGCCCCTTCCGAAATCGCAACCTGAAAGTCCTGACTCATCCCCATCGACAGCTCTGTCAGCTCCACATGCGGACGGGGCTGGTGCGCCAGTTCCTGCAGCAGCTGGCGCAGGCGTCGAAAGTAGGGCCGCGCGTCCTCTGCGCTCTCGACCGCTGGAGGAATGCACATCAACCCACAGCAACGAAGCAATCCGTCAGCACCAGAGATTGCATCCAGTAGCGCCGGAACCTCTTCAGGGCTGCAGCCAGCTTTTTGCGGCTCTGCCGCCAGGTCGACCTGAATCAGGCAGTCTTGGCAAAAAGTAGGCGTGTTGACCTGCACTCGCTTGGCGCGACTCGCCAGCTCGGCAATTAGGGACAGACTATCGACGCTGTGGATCAAGCTGGCGCGCCCCACCACCAGCGCGGCTTTGTTGCGCTGCAGCGGTCCAATAAAGTGCCAGCGTAGCTGTGCAGCCTCGGGTAACGCCTGTAGCTCCTGCGCTTTGTCGCGGAGCTCCTGCGCGTAGTTTTCGCCAAAATCCAGCTGGCCCAGCTTCAAGACTTCGGTCATTGCTTGCACCGGCTGCAGCTTGCTCACTGCGATCAGCCGTACGCTGTCCACGGACCGCCCGCTAGCCACACAGGCAGCGGTGACTTGTGCCTGCAGATTCGCCAGCCGCTGCGCTATGGATTCCATGTCGGCCACGACTCCGGCAACAGGCCCGCGGCACGCAGGTCTTCCAGTACCTGACAGAGAGGCAGACCGACAACGTTGTCGTAGCTACCCTGCACCGACTGGATAAAGCAGCCAAACCGACCCTGGATTGCATAGCCACCGGCTTTGCCACGCCACTCCTCGCTGCGCAGGTAGGCCGTGATCTCCTCGGTGGTCAGGGCGCGCACGCAGACATCAGTGGTAACGACACGATGCACTCGGCGCAGCGAACCGTCCGAGTGCTCCAGATAGCGCAGGTGATAGCCGGTCAACACCTGATGGGTCGCCCCCGAGAGCATCAGCATCATCTGCCGTGCGGCACCTTCGTGCGGAGGCTTGCCGAGCAGAGCCCCCCCGATCGTAACCATCGTATCGGCAGCCAGCACAGGAGACTCGCTCCCGCGCTGGTTAAGTGCACGCAGCGCGGCGGCGTCCGCCTTGGCTTGGCTAAGCCGAGCAACCAGCGCTGCCGCCGTTTCTCCCACCAGCGGCGACTCATCCAGATCCACTGGCCAGACGGCGTGCGGCACCGCGGCCATCTTCAACATATCGATGCGACGCGGCGACGCCGAAGCCAAGACCAGCGGTACGATCGAATCCACCGCGACCAAAGGTTGAGCTGACATGCGGGGAATCTAGCCTGAATGCCCTGGGCATGTCAGCGCCGGAACAGCACCCGGTTCAAGTCGCGGTCCTAGGATGACTTTGCGGACCTCGCACATGCTTGATCCACCGAAGCCCAGCGCGTGATATAAGGCTGGCATGTCAGCGAGCAAAAACCTGCGCGACCTGGTCAGCCACCGGGTCACATTTGAGTACGAGAATGGCTGCATCATCACCGGTTACGTCTCCACCGTTCGCCCGCCTGAAGGAGACGTCATGACCATTGCCCTCACCCGGGTCGAGATCAGCAACTCGAAGGGCGAGGTTATCGAGCGACACCGTGAGCTGTCAGTGGTGCCATCCGTCATGGTCCACTACGGCACCGCGGAAGGCCCCTCGGCAAGAGCACGGTAGCCAGTAGCGGTGCCGCTTGCCTCTCCCAGCTGACCCCAGCATTCACGTCGCGTTGTTTGCGCACCATGCCTGTCGGTCAGAGTCGGCCATCGACCTGGGGCTAGCGGCGCTGCTCATCGCCGAGCCGGAGTACCCCGATCTCGATATCGGGCACTACCAAGATCGCCTGGACCAGCTGGCTCAGGGTGTCGCGCCGCGACTTGCCGATTTGACCACCAATGTCGATCGAGCGCTGGCAGTCGTGGGCTATCTCCTCGACGAGCAAGGGTTTTGTGGCAATCTCGCCGATTATCACGACCCGCGTAATAGCTTCTTAAACGAAGTACTCGATCGCAGGCTCGGGATTCCCATCACGCTCGCCGTGGTCGCAATCGAGGTTGCTAGACGCTGTCAGGTCCAGCTTCAAGGTGTGCTCTTCCCCGGACACTTCCTTTTGCGAGCAGAAGACCCGCTGTCACCGACGCAACAAGCGACGTTTATCAATCCATTTACCGCTCAGACCCTGGACTCTGCGGATCTGTCAGCGCTGCTTCAGCAGGTGATTGGTCAGCGGCGACCGATCTACCCGGGCGACCTTCGAGTGGCGACCAAGCAGGCCATCCTCGTACGAATGCTCAACAACCTCCGAGCTGTGTACCAGCAGCAAGGCGATCTTGAGCGACACCATCTCGCTAAGGCCCGCATCGCCGTGCTAAGCGACAGCGCTCTGCGAACCGACGCAGCGCATGAAGGCGGTGTGCAGTGAAAAGTAAGTGGCGATTATCACTGCTACTTGGACTGTACATGCTGGGTGCTACCGGATGTCGCGCCCGTCCCCCAAGCAGTCGCCAGCCGACTCCCGAGGAAGCCAGCGCTGAGTCGGTGGTCGTAAACTACGCGCCGAAGCGACTGCGGGTGATGCCCCTGGGGCCCGGCGACGATCACTACCTACTCCTGGGCACTGAGCGACCGGAGCTAGTGGCCAAGTTTCGTCCACTTGGCGTCAGCGAGCGCAGAGCTCCGCCAGCCGTTCATACCCGCGCCGGCGACTATGCCTGGGTCGATGGCCATCTACTGGAAGCGATGCCACCGGCAAGCCCGCCACGCAGCCAGACGCAGACCACGCTTCTTTTGTATGACCGCGACATCAAGCAGACGACCGCTCAAGTCGTAAACCTGCCGACGCCATGCACCCAGACGGCCCCTGCCCTGCTGCAGAGCAGTGGCGCGCTGCTGCACGCACTCGTGCGCTGTCCCGCCGAAGATCGCGCGATCGGCTTGGAACTAGACTCCACCGGTGCCCTGCGTAGCTCTCGATTGATCGACGGTGCAGGTCAAGCAGAGCTGTTCTTGTACGACGGCGACTCCTACTTTTTGGCTGCAGGTCGCCAGATCCTGCGTGCTGGCCCCTCAGGACTGCCTACCATCGGTACCGTGCCACCGCCCGAGGGAAGCGCCGAGACACGAGAGCTTGTGCTTGCCGACGAGCTGCTGCTGCTAGTCGATGGCATCGCAGGCCGGGTTATCGGCATGGACCGACAGCAGTTGAGCCGGCAATTTGAAAAGCACTTGCCGACACAGCGCAGCGTGACCCGCTTGCGGGCAGTAGTCGCCGGTCAGCGCCTGCTCGTGGTTGTAGCTGAGAGGCAGCCGACGGGCGGCAGTGAGCTCTTCGGCATCGGACTCCCCCTGAAAAAAGAGCCATCTACCAGCGACATGACACCGGTTCGCCTACGCCTGGGCGGCGGTATAGAGGCCAGCGATCATGAGCTGGTACCGATCGCGCCCAGGGATGGCGGAGGCGCGCTGTTGGTGCGTATGCATGCAGGAAATAACGGGCCGCTCGTCGCGCTGCAGCAACTCAGAATGTAGCCTCTAGCGCTGGCTCTGTATGCCAGCCAACCAGCAGCGGCGTGCCGCCTGGCCACTAA
>JAGNNG010000102.1 GCA_017990795.1 Deltaproteobacteria bacterium | reverse complement strand
CATGGGTGTAAAACGCATGGTCCGAGGCGCGCGGAATCGATGCGTCGAGGACGTTGGTGATCGAGAAAATCTTGGCGCCCTTGCTGCGCGCTTCCTTGATGGCCGCCAGCGTGTCCGCTGTTTCCCCTGACTGCGAGACGGCCACCACCCAGTCACCGGGATTGACGATGGGATCGCGGTAGCGAAACTCTGAGGCGAGATCCACCTCGACCGGAATTCGTGCTAGCTGCTCGATCATGTACTTGCCGACGAGGGCTGCATGATAGGAGGTCCCGCAGGCCAGCAGGAACAAGCGCCGAATGTCCTTGGGAAAAAGCTCCATGCCGTCGAGACGCGCGTCCGGAGGCTGATGGATCAGTCGTCCACGCAGCGTATCGGTGACGGCTCGCGCCTGCTCATGAATCTCTTTGAGCATGAAGTGCTTGTAGCCGGCTTTCTCTGCAGCGACGACAGACCAAGTGACGGTGCGGATATTTTGGGCCCGCTCGTTGCCTTGCAGATCGTAGATGCGTACGCCGCTGGCTTTGACCTGCGCCAGATCGCCTTCTTCCAGAAAGATCACTCGGCGCGTATGCGGCAGCAAGGCTGGCACATCCGAGGCCACGAAGTTCTCGCCCTCCCCAAGTCCCAGCACCAGCGGCGAGGCGTTCTTGGCGCAGATGATCTCGTCGGGAGTCTCAGTCGAGAGCACGACGATGGCATAGGCCCCATGCACGCGATGTAGCGCCCTGCGCGTCGCTGCGAGCAGCCGATCGGTGGTTCCTTTGTCGGTATCCAGCTGCAGCTCTTGATAGATCAGGTGCGCGATGATCTCGGTGTCGGTTTCCGACTGAAAGTGATGACCCTGCTGCGCCAGTCCCTGCTTTAGATCCAGGTAGTTTTCGATGATGCCGTTGTGCACGACGGCGACGGTCTTGTAGCAGTGTGGATGGGCGTTCTCATCCGAGGGCCGACCGTGCGTGGCCCAGCGCGTGTGACCAATGCCGACCTGCCCATAGGTGGGATGCTTGGCAAGCAGTGACTCTAGCTCGGCCAGCTTGCCGCGACAGCGTGAGACCTGCAGCGTGTAGGCCCCGGATCCTTGCTCGGAAGGGGCGGCGGTGGTGTGGGCATCGGTGCCAAGCGGGGTTAAAAGCGCCACGCCTGCCGAGTCATAACCACGATATTCAAGGCGACGCAGCCCCTCAACAAGGATGGTGGTTGCCTGCTTTGGACCGATATAACCGACGATTCCGCACATGTGGTTCCACTTCGCAAATGGTGTGCTACCAAAGTACTACCAACTTCAAGATCCTGCATGCTTGCTGCGCGCCCCGCGAGCCTGCCACCGAGACTGCGGCTAGCCGGCAAATAAATTGCCTGAGGCCTCGCTTCTCGCGACCGGCTGCTTTTGGTACGCTGTTACGCTATGAGCATAGAAGTCATCTATCAAGGTCTTACTATCGCTAAGGGCCCTTCTTTCCGTCTGCAAGATGGAGGACTGTTCATCGAAGTGGATGGGCCTATGCCGGTAGCGACGGCGCTGCAGGTCCGGGCCGGAGAGCACGCGCTGCAGGGTCGGGTGCGTCGAGTCCACGAGGGCACGGGCTCTGGGATGCTGGTGGTGCCGAGTGAAGGCAAGCTGCTGCCGCGCTGGCTAAAGACACTAGAGGCAAAAGTGGTGGGCGTGGTCGAGTTTGAGCCCGAGCCGGTGGTGATCGCTCTGCCTGAGCCGGTTGTTGTGGCAGCGCCTGTCGTCGAGCCCGAGCCCGCGGCTGTCCCTGTGGTGACAGAGCCCGTGGTTGCGGCGGCGGTCGAAGCGACTGAGCCGACAGTCGAGGCCAAGACCGACGACAGCAAGCCTGCAGAGGCCAAAGTCGATGGTGCGGCTTCTCGTCGTACGCCGAGTGAAGGGGCTGACGGCAGTGCCACTGACGAGGAAGACGACGACAAGGCTGCTGGCAAAGGTGGTGACAAGAAAGCGCCGACCGCCAAGGCTGCCAAGAAAAAGCCGCGCAAGCGCTAAGCGAGCATCTCGCCGCTGCCACGCCAAATTTGCTAGCGTGGCGGCGTGAGCTTGCCGATTTCATCCTCTGCGAACGCGTGGCGACGGGGCCGGGCACTGCGTTTTGGTGCACGAGTCGCTGTCGTCGCTGCATCGGGCCCGGTGCCGCCAGAGCGCTACGCACAAGGCCTGGAGCGTCTGTCCGCGCGCTATCAAGTCGAGAGCAGCCTCGGTCTTTTTTCGCAAACAGGCTTTTGGGCAGGCAGTGATGGCCGACGCTTGGCAGAGCTGCGCTGGGCGCTGGGTGATGCTTCTCTCGGTGCCGTGATTGCGGCCCGTGGCGGCCATGGTCTCTTGCGGCTGGTTTCGTCTCTGCAAACGGTGCGTACCGAGGAGCTGCGGGCTGTGCCCATCGTCGGCTTTTCGGACGTCACCGTGCTGCACGCCTGGGCGCATCAGCGGCGGCTGGTGACCATACACGGGCCGGTCGTCACTCAGCTTGGTGAGCTCTCCGACGCAGATCAGAGCAGCCTGTGGACGCTACTGGAGGACTCTTCACCGCCGCCGCCACTGACCGATCTGTCGTCGGTCACGGTCATGACTCCACCGACGACAGGGCGGTTACTAGGCGGCAACTTGGAGGTTCTGTCGAGGCTGTGCGGCACCTCGCTGGCAAGTGCGCTGCGACCCGGTGGGCCAGTGGTACTGCTCCTCGAAGAAGTCACAGAGGCGCCTTATCGCATCGACCGCGCACTGGCGCAGCTGCAGCTGGCTGGCATGCTGGCCGATGTCTGTGCTGTGCTCGTCGGGGACTTGGTGCGCTGTGAGGGACCGCCCAGTCATCCCTCGGCTCTGTCGGTGATTGCGCAGCACTTCGGTGCACTGGGTGTGCCGGTGCTGGCGACGGCTGCTATCGGGCACGGTGCTCGCAACCGCGCGGTGCCACTTGGCGTCCTGGTCCGCGTCGAGCCGCAGCAAGGCCGCATCGTCTTTTTGGAAGGTGCAGTCGGCTAGGAGTCACCGCCGCCGCGCGGCTTGATCAAGTCGTGGATGAATCCGACTCAGCGTCGGTTGCTTTGGCTTCTGCGGTCGGACTTGGGTTGGCATCTCGGGCGGCGCGGCGGGCAGCACGGGCTTCTTTGCGGGCTTGCTCGGCGGCAAAAGCATCGCGCGCGGCTCGGCTACCCAGCACATACCCGAGGACGATGCCCAGCATCAGCATCGCCGGGATGTAGATTACGTGTGCAATGGTTGGCATCGGTGTCGCTTAGCTCTTGCTGGCAGCCTCGGCGCTGCCGATGCGCTCGGCTAGGTGCGCGATCTCGCCTTCCAGGTTGGCGGCGCGCTTGGCGGTGTACGCGACAAAGACCAGCACCGCCAGCCAGATAAAGCCATAAGCACCGGCAACCAGCGGCGCCGCAGGCATGCCTTCCTCGACGTTGGTCATGTTTGGCGGGCGGCTGTCAGGGACAAAGCCTTCAGCATCGGCTTTGGGCGCAGCGCTGGGAGTCGCTGCCGGGGTCGTCGCTGCAGTCGGTGCCACCGCGGCCCGAGACGGCAACGCCTGAGGTGGAATGTCCGCATATCCAAGCGTGGGTAGCAGCAACAGCCCCGCCAAAAGTCCGCCGCAAAGTCGCGCTGTCATGACCGTCCTCATGTGTTTTTGTGAGCCATTGCTGGCTGTAATAGTTGTGAGCGTTAACTGTTCGCGGTGCGGGATGGTGGCTGATATCGTCGCTGGTTTAGTCATCGATAAGCCCCGCATCTTGCGCCTGCAGATACAAGCTGCTGTAGCGTGCGCGCGCTTGCTCTAGTCGTAGTCGCATCTGCATCAGCACCACGAACAGCACCGTGAAGGTTAGCATCGACAGCCAAAACGCTGGCCGCATCCCCGGATCTAGGCTTGGCACGACGCTGGTCTTGGGGTGAATCGTGCGCCAGATCGACACCGAGATATAAATCATCGGCACGTCGGCGGCTCCAAACAGCGCCAGACCTGCAGACAGGCGACGCCCGCCGGGACCGCCGTAGCGACGGGCAAACAGATAGGCCACAAAGATGATCCAAAGTAGAGCCGTCGTCGTCAGGCGCACGTCCCACTGCCAGAACACGCCCCAGGCTTTGCGCGCCCACAGTGGGCCGCTGACGATGACGCACAGGCCGAACAGGACCGTTAGCTCGGCGGCAGCAGCGGCGATTTGCTCGGCGCGCTCGGAGCCCTTGAATAGATAGACGGCGCTGCCGATACCGGCGACAAACGCGCCCAGCATGGCCAGCCACGCGCAGGGCACATGGAAGTAAAAGATGCGCTGCACAAAGCCCATCGTGGGCTCAGTCGGGGCCCGCATGATCAGCTGCGGAGCAAGCAGCATGCCCGCAATCGACAGCGCTAACATCGCCCACATAGTAATCGACAGCGTCGGTCTAGATGCTTCTTTTGGGGTCACTTGAGGTACCTCACCAGGCGCACTTTACTCGGTGGCGCACAGGGGTTCAAACAGCCACAGCCCGCCGATGATGGCCATGCAGTCAAAGGCGAGCAGGAACTTAAGCCAGCGGGTGGCATCGGCCAGGCTCTCGGGTGTGCCGTATAGGATGCCGTAGGTGCCACGCGCGCCGGCAAGCAGCACCGGCACCACCAGCGGATACACCAGCAGCGGCAGTAGGACCTCGCGCACGCGCGCCCGACCCAGCGAGGCCCCAAACAGAGCGGCGACAGCGGCAAAGCCCAAGATGCCCAAGGTCAAAAGGCCCAGCAGGCGCAGCCAGGCACCTGGTCCACCGACGCTCATTTGGAACAACAGACACAGGCCTGGCACCACCACGCAGCACACCAGCAGCATCAGCAGCGAGATCGACAGCAGCTTGGACAGATACAGCGCCGAGCGCTCGACGGGGGCCAGCAGCAGCGCGCGCAGGGTGTCGGCTTCTCGTTCGCGCTCGAAGCTACGGCTGATGCCCAGCATGCCGGACAGCGACAGCGCGACCCACAGCACTCCAGCCATCACTTCGACCGTCGGTGGAGTTCCGCCAAGGAATGCGAACGAGAACAGCAGCACGATGATTCCGGAGAACAGCAGCGTCGCGTAGACCATCTCGCCGGCGCGCAGCTCGACCTTGACGTCTTTCCACAGCAGCATCGCCAGCTGACGGAAAAAAGAAGGCGGAGGCCCCACAAAGCTGCTCATAGCGCCTCCTGGATGGGGCCTGGCTTGCTTTTAGGGCTGTGCGCGCGCTTGGCGGCCTCTTGGTATAGGGTCAGCAGCTGCGAGCCTTGGCAGGTGCCTGGTGCGTATTCAGCCTGCGCCTGCAGGCGTCCGCGCAGCAGCACGGCAGCTTGATCGGTAACCGGAGCAACGGCCTCAAAGTCGTGGCTGATGACGACGATAAGGGCGCCACGCTCGCGTTCCTCGGCGAGGAGGCGAGTCAGCAGCGCCACGCCTTCGCGATCCAGACCGGTGTAGGGCTCGTCGAGCAGCAGCAGTTCGGGCTGGGGCAGCAAGGTGCGGGCGATCGCCAGGCGCTGCAGCATGCCTCGGGACAGCGTGCGTGCGGGACGGTCGGCTGCGCGGGCGATACCGACACGCTCCAGCGCTTCGCTGACCAGCTGGCTACGACCGCGGGCCGACGCGTCCGCCTGCGCCGAGACGCCATACAGCTGCGCAAAGAACAGCAGGTTTTCGCGCGGCGACAGATCGGCGTAGCAGCGGGGCTCATGCGACAGCACGCCCAGGCTTCGGCGCAGGCGCAGCGGATCCAGCGCGTCCATCGGCTGACCATCGCACAGCACCTGCCCGCGCGTAGGCCGAATCAGCATCGCCAAGATGCCAAGCAGGGTCGACTTCCCCGCGCCGTTTTCACCCAACAGCGCCACCACCCGTCCCGCCTTCAGCGTCAGCGAGACATCGGACAGCGCGCGCTGTCTTCCGTAATCTTTATACAGCCCACGAAGCTCGACAGAGGTCAGACCGAGTTTGAGGCTTTCTCGGTCAGCTTGCATCCAGCTCGTCCAGGAGGCGGTAGACTTCCTCTAGCTTGCTCATCAGCTCCGCCGTGGGCTTGGCCTTCTTGCCAGCGTCGCCAGCGTCACCCTTGAGTGCCCGCTCTTCGTTCTGCAGGATCGCCGCCAGTAGCGTCTCGCGCTGATGCTCTAGCTTTTGGCGACGGCGCTTGTTGGCTTCTTCGACGGCAGCGCGGCCACTCATCGCCAGGTAGGTAAATAGCAGGGCAATCACCGCCGCCAGTACGCCAGCCAGATAACGCACCGTCATCATCTCTGCTGGCAGTCCCTGAACCTTAAACGCGATAAAGCCGCCCGGGGCCGGAGCCTTGAGCGTCGCCAGGACCAGATCGCGGCCTTGGAACTTGCGGCTCTCTTGCTCGGCGACATCCTCGACGCGGATCTCGGGCAGCTGCTCCATGATCAGGCGCAGGCCCTGCACGGGTACGGTGACGGCTTGGCGGAAGTTGATGTTGCCGCGATGACGCATCAGGAAGGCGACGCGGACTTCGCTGTCTCCGGCGGGAATGGGGCCCTTCCACACGGCCACCGGTGGGCCGTCTCCCGACGAATCAATCGACACATTGACGGGGCCACCCGGCACCACCTGCGCCGACATCGCGCCCTCAGCGAGTGGTATGCGCAAGCCCGTAGGTCCGGGATCCACCGCTTGCGGCAGCGCGTTGACCAGCCGCAGGTTTTCCAGCACCTGTACGCTGTCGT
>JAGNNG010000101.1 GCA_017990795.1 Deltaproteobacteria bacterium | reverse complement strand
TACGAGGTCTGCTTGTTCTCCATCGCCTCTGGGGCCTTGCGCCAGATCGAGATCAGCCGCGAGCCGCCAAGCTCCTCAAAGCTGCGCGACAGCGTGCCCAGCCCCGACTCGGCCAGCGAGGTCATGAGCACAATCGAGAACGCCCCGATGACAATCGAGGCCACGGTCAGCACCGAGCGAAACAGGTTGCCGCGCAGCACCGACCAGGCAATGCGAAGGTACTCAAGCCACATAACGGTCCCGCTCTGTTGCAAAAATGCAACGACGTGGTGGGTGCAAAAAGCCGCACATACGCGCTACTTAAACTCGTTGGCTTCCGCAGAGGGAGGCCGGATGAGGACTTCCATTCCCTCTGTCAGTCCTTCCAAGATTTCCTGCTCGCGGTCATTGCGCATGCCACCTTTGATATCCACGCGCTCCGTCGCTGGTCCCTTGCCTGGAGGGTTGCCAGTGACCTTGTTCACAAACGTCTTTCCCTTCTCTTTGATCACCGCTTCAATCGGTAGCTTCAGAACATTTTTGCGCGTCTCGATGTGGATCTTCACATCCGCAGTCATGCCCGGCTTGATGCCCGCCAGCTCTTTGGCATCCAGCGTCGCCTCGACGGGAAAGACCTCGACATCTTTGCCTTTGGGCAGAATCGAGGCAGGCGCAATCTTGCTAACAACCGCGTGAAAATTTTGCCCCGGCAGCGCATCCAGCGTCAGCGTGACCGTCTGCCCCAGCTTCACTTTGGCCACATCGATCTGATTCAGATCCACCTTCGCCACCAGCGTGGACATATCCGCCACCACCAGCAGTGCGCTGGCATCCAGCGTCGCCATCGTGCCCGGCACTACGGTCTCGCCGACGCGAATCGTGCGCTGAATCACCGTCCCATCCAGCGGCGAGGTAATGCGCGAGTAGCTCAGCTGATCCTGCGCCACCGCCAGTGACTCTTTGGCCTGCGCGAGCATGATGCGCTTGGTCTTAAACTCGTTCTCTGCCAGGTCGACATCGGCCTGCGCCACTGCGCGATCCGCCAGTGCGCGCTTGCGCCGGTCCAGCAGCACCCGCGCGTACTCAAGCCCCGCAGCGGCCTTGTCCACTTCCTGCTGCGCGCGCACCATGCTGCGCCGAAACTCGTTGGGCTCCAGCCACAAAAGCAGCTGCCCCATCTTCACTTGCATGCCTTCCTCGACGAGAATTTTCTCCACCTGGCCTGCAACCTTGGACTTTACGCCGACCTTTTCGCGCGGCTCGATCTTACCGAGCTCGGTCACTCCGATCTCTAAATCTCCACGCGATACCTTAGCGAGCAGCGTCGGATCAAGCGCCTGCCCCTGCCCTGCCTTGCGCTTCGCCAGCAAGCCGCCCCCAATTATCAGCACCACTAGAACCAGCACCACCCACGGCCACACACGTCTCTTTTTCATCGCCTTATCCTTCACCCTGCAGCGCAGGCGGCATCCGCCCGGCAGCCAGGAATAACTCGCCCCAGGTCTGCGCAATCGTGGCCGCTTGGTTGGCTAGGTTGATCTCAACCCCCAAAAGCTCGACGGCAGCGTCGATCAGCTCCAGCACCAGCACATCACCGTTGCGGTAGCGCTTCTCCAGCATGTTCAAGTTGTCGTGCGCGATGTCGCGGCTCTTTTGCAGCGGCTCGCGCATGCCGTACAGGTGCAAGAGCCGCGCATGCAGCACGCGTACATCGGCTTCCACCAAGCGACCGATACGCTGCTCCTCTAGCTCTAGCCGCTTCTGCTCTAGCCGCGCATCGCGGACCTGCGTGTAAGTATTCAGGGTGTCGAAAATATTCAGCGATAGCGTCGCGCCCAAAAACACCGAGCCGGTGATGTTGGTAAACGGATTGGCGCTGGCATTGGCGGCGCGCGCACCGATAAGCGGGTTAAAAGGATTGTTGCTAAATTGCAACAGTCCCGAGACGCTTAGCTGCGGATAGTACCCCGACAGCGCCATGCGCACCGTCTGCTGCTGCGCCTGCGTAGACAGCTTGGCGGCCTGCAGCTCGGGGCGCTCGTGCTGCGCTTCTGAGAGCAAGCGCTCGACATCATCGGGACCTGCAACCGGAGGCGGCGGCAGTTCCAGCGGCTCGGTCAAAAGCAGCGGGCTACCGTGTAGACCCAGCGCCACCGCCAGCTGCGCGCGCGCTTCCGCGCTGGCCCCGAACAAGTCTGCGCGCCGTGCCAGCTCGCTCTGCTTGCGCGACTCGATGCGGTTTAAGTCTGAAGCGGGTGCCAGACCGTTGCGTACCCGCGCATTGACGACCGAGACCGCGTCATTAAAGCGTGCCAGCGCCTGCTCCGATACCGACTGCTGCAGCTCTAGCCGACGCGCGCCCCAGTACGCCCGCAGCACATCCAGAGCCACCGCCCGCTGCGTCTGCCGCACCCCGACCGATGCGGCATCACGAGTAAGCTGCGCCCGCGCCACGTTGCTACTGACCCGAAAGCCAGAGAACACCGGCACCCGCAGATCCGCCGACAGGTTGAACTGTCCTTGCGCGCCGCTTTGAATGGTCGAGGGCGGCACATACTGGCCCATCACCGCGCCACACTCTGCTTCGGACGGCACGCCCAAGCTGCCTGCGCCTACCGAGTAGACCTGCAGCGGTGTGACAAGGCCACTGCCACCACCGAGCACAGCCCCCGTCGGAGCCAACACCCCGCAGCCCGCTGGCGAAGCGGCTCCGCCCAAGTTACTTACGCGATATTGCTCGGTAACAAAGCTATCCACGCGTAGTGAAAATCGATCGAGCTGCGCTCGCAGTACGCCCAGCTCGCCGCGCTCACGCTGATTGACAGCGGTGCTTAGCTGCGGGTCTACGCGCAGCCCCAGTGCGATGGCCTCCTGAAGGCTTAGCGTCTTGGCCGGCGCCGTCGCGACTACAGGCGCTGCCGCTTGCGCATACGCCGCTGCATCCCCCAGCACAGAGCCCATCGCGACCCCAAAAACCACTGCTGCCCGCTTCGACCAGGGCAGTACCCACTTAACGTTGCGGTGCATGCAAAGACTCCGAAGGATTTGCGTCATCGGCCACCACGCGGCCATCGCGAAAGCGAATCACCCGCTGCGCATACTCCGCCACTTGCGGCTCGTGCGTGATGAGGACCACGGTCATGCCGCTTTGGTGCAGGTCGGCAAACAGCGCCATGATCTGCTCGGTCATCTCGGTATCCAAAGCGCCGGTCGGCTCGTCGGCCAGCAGCAGCACGGGCTGGGTCACGATGGCGCGCGCAATCGCCACCCGCTGCTGCTGCCCACCCGAGAGCTGGTTGGGATGATGATCCATGCGATCCCCAAGTCCCACTCGCTGCAGCGCTGCGATGGCGCGCTTACGCCGCTCGGCCTTACCGACGCGAGCATAGATGAGCGGCACCTCCACATTGGCGACCGCGCTGTGCCGCGCCAGCAGGTTAAAGGACTGAAAAACAAAGCCGATCTTCTGGTTGCGCAGCCGCGCTAGCTCCGTCTCGGTCAGGTCCTCTACCGGCACGCCGTCTAAGCGATAGCTGCCTGACGTGGGCCGGTCCAAGGTGCCGATGATGTTCATCAGCGTCGATTTTCCCGAGCCGCTCTGGCCCATGATCGCGACCAGCTCGCCGCGATGAATGGTCAGCGAGACGCTGCGCAGCGCGTGAACTTCGAGATCACCGGTGGCGTACACCTTGCTTAGATCCGTGATCTGAATCACCGGCGGTATCCCGTCGGCATCTTGATTTCTAGCCCCTGGTAGTAGCCCTGGGCTTTGCTGTGTCTGTGTATTCATGCGTAGTAAGCGCCCCATCCCAAAACACCGTCTACTCAACATCTGTTCGCTGCAGACTGCTAAGTGCCCGATGTCAGTAGCACAACTTCCCAGCGGACGGCGGAAACAAGCGGCGCGATCTCGCGGTCGCCTTGGCCAGCAGCACCTTGCAAGCGCCACCACAAACAAGCAAGCGAGTGGTTCTATTCCCAAATCGGCAGCCTCCCAACGCCTGACGCAAGATTGGGAATTGCGCCGCCACCGCGTGGCGATTTTTCTGCTGTGGGCGTGACTACCTGCCCCAAAAGTGGCCTCGTTTTTGCGGCACGGCTCACGTCGCTCCTGACTGCTCTGTTCTGTATCGCAGCTCGGACTTTGATACCCTAAAGAGGAATGCAAGCTGCGCGCATTCCTACCCCTTTGCGCTGTGCCTGGCTGCTCCTGTTTGGCATGCTGCTGGGCGCAGTCACGCTTGCAGGCTGCACTGCCCCAGCGTCGTCCCACGCCACCTGGGAAGCCGACACCGGCGTCAACGAGCCGCCGCCCAGCGGTGAGCCGCCCCTGCCCCGCTACAGCTTCCCCGGCGTCCCGCGCGCATTTACCGGCGTGTGGGAGTACCAGTTTGGCGACTCGCCCGTGGACAGCGACGGCACACTGCGCTGGGCCTGGCCCGAAAAAAACGGCACCGGCTGGCGCGAGTCCGGACCCTTTGCCGCCCTACCTGGCCGCAATGGCAACAACTTCCTGTGGGTGCGCACTCGCCTGTTCGGACCGCCCGCCCGCGATCCGGTCCTATTTCTATACGGCGTCGACCAGATCTTTCAGGCCTACCTCGACGGACGCCTGATCTATCAAAGCGGCGACTTTAGCAGCCCCCAAGCCATGCGCTTTGTCGGCTACAAGGGCCACTTGGTGCCCCTGCCCCTGGACTATCAAAATCGGCACCTAAGCCTGCGCATTCACTCTAACTACCGAAACATCGGCCCGTTTGGCACCCCGCGCCTGGGCGAGCGGGCCGACCTTATCGCTGACCTGTTTCGCGAGGACCTGCAGCGCCTATTCGTGGCCGGGCTGATGGTGATGGTGGGTCTGGCGTCGCTGGCCCTGTTCGCCGTCCGTCGCGAGGAGCTGGCCTATCTGATGTATGGCGGCTTTACGCTGTGCTTAGGAATTTACCTAATTACCCAGCTGCAAATTCGCTCGCTAATATTCAACAATCCTCTAATCTGGGTTTATATTGAATTATTCTCGCTTTACGCGTTAGCCACATTTCTACCCGCTTATATCGAACAAATCCTCGGTCGCGGTCCGCTTGGTACAGTGCGGCTTTTGCGCATTATTCACATCGTTTACATTATCGGCAGCGCCGCCGTTATCGCCAGCGGAGCAGTTGAAGTCTATGCGACGCTGTTTCCGTTCCAAATGCTGCTTTTCGCCGATGCCGTCTTTCTAATTCTGGCGATTCTAATCGCTGCTTTCCGTGGCAACATTGAAGCCCGCATATTTGCAATTGGATTCACTATTGCCGCCGCAGTGATGGTTTATGACTTGCTTGGTGCGTTACGCCTATTGCCACGCACGCAAAACACCATGAGCCACTACGGCAATGCCGTATTCATTTTCTGCTTAGGAATTATCCTATTACGCCGGTTTTTATTGGTTCATAAGCGCCTGCAGGACTATTCCTCGGTGCTGCAGCTAAGTCTGGCGTCGGTGCAGTCACTGTCCGAAGGCGAGCGCGTGCAGGTCGCGCTGGAAGAGATCAACCGCATGCTGGGTGCGCAGTGTGCGCTTTTGTACCTGACGCGCGACGGCAAGCCCCCGGCGAGCTTTGCTTTTGGTCGCGACGCCAGCGGCCCGCTGGCCAGCAGCCCCAGCCACATCGACTTTGGTCTGATCGAGCAGGTTCAGGCCAAGCGCAAGCCGGTCATCGGCAAGCTGACCGCGACCAAGAGCCTGGCGATTGTCGGCTCGCGCAGTCGGGCGATGGCGGCGCCGCTGCTGTTTCGCGAGCAGCTGGTCGGCGTGCTGTACCTAGAGAGCACCGGCAATCGCCGCAGCTTCCGCGACGATGACCTCGACGTGCTGCTGGGGCTGTCCAATCAAGTGGCGATCTCGATTGTCTCGTCGCGTACCGCGCAGATCGAGCAGGAGTCCACCCGCACCAAGCAGCGCTTCGTCGAGCAGCAAGCGCTGCTGGATGCCGCCGTGCGTATGGCCTCGGGGGATCTGGCCTCGCCGATTGTCGTCAACACCGGCAGCGCGATGGCCCATTTGGCGCAGGCCCTGGAATCGATGCGGCGCGACCTGTGGGGCAAGCTGCGCGAGCTAGAGAGCCGCAACCGCGAGATCCAAATCCTCAACGAGGAGCTGGGCCGCCAGATCGAGCAGCGCTCGCGACGTCTGATGGCCACGATCATGCAGCGCCAAGGCGGCAAGTCGGCGCCACCGACGGACCTAACCCCAGGCAAGATGCTGGTCGGTCGCTACCGCGTGCTGCGCAAGCTGGGCCAGGGCGCCATGAGCACCGTCTACGAAGTCGAGCACGTCGCCGACGGTCGCCACGTCGCCGCCAAGCTGCTATCCACGCGCGCCGACAAGTCCACGCTGCTGCGCTTTGCCCGCGAGGCGCAGATCCTGTCCCGCCTGCACCATCCCAACCTGATAGCCATCAGCGACATCGATATGACCACCGGTGGCGTCCTATTTATCGTTTTAGAGCTGGTGCGCGGCGGCAACTTGTCGCACCTACGCAAGCGCTACGGCCAGGTCCGCTGGGGTATGTGTGTGCTGCTGCAGACCGCCGACGCGCTAGACGCCATCCACGCGGCTGGAATTGTTCACCGGGTCCGCAACCCAACCCAGGTCTCGACGGAAAAGTCGCACCGAATGGGCCAGGGGAATCGCAGGGGAATAGATCCTTACAGCGTAAGTATGCGACGGCGGCGGGCAGCGAGCGACCAGC
>JAGNNG010000100.1 GCA_017990795.1 Deltaproteobacteria bacterium | reverse complement strand
GGCTACGTTCAGCTGGTCGGTACTGGGCCTGCGCTGACGATGTTGTATGTGGTGGTCGGTATCGATCAGCTGTGCTCAGGTCTGGCCGTAGCGGCCAGCGGTGCCCTGCTTATTCGACTCTGCAACCGTCGCTACTCTGCCACGCAGGCAGCTTTACTTAGCAGCGCTAGCGGGGTGCTGGGCCGCGTCCTTTCGGGTGGCAGCGGCTTTTTTGTCGAGCGCTTTGGCTGGTCGACTTTTCTATATGTCACAGCGCTACTAGGAATCCCCGCGCTACTGCTACTGCGCTATGTAACGCTGCCGCAGGCGGAGCTTGACGCAGATAAGTAGGAGAAAGCAGAAGGAGAACAAGGGAGACTTTACAGAGCGGATTCCGAGCGGTAGCCCGGAACATTATGGGAGCCTATTGGGAGCTATTTAGGAGGACACTAACCGAGTCCCCTTTGTAGTTCGCAGCGACGATATCCAGTCGCTTATCACCGTTCACATCCGCGATCGTGACCCAGTTTGGATTCGTGCCCACCGCAACCGTTTGGATACGACCAAAGGTAGTGTCCCCTTTGCCATACAGAATCGTCACCGTATTACTGTTGTAGTTGGCAACGACCAGGTCAGGATAGCGATCACCATCTAGGTCTGCTGTCGCCAGGTGCTCTGGCCGCATACCGACTGCAATATCCGTTGGGCCGGAAAAGACGGTGCCGTTTTGTCCCTGCTGCAGCGACAGCTTATTGGCAGCCGGATTGGCGGCAATGATCTCTGGGTAGCCATCCAGGTTCAGGTCTGTATACACCGCTGCATAGGGACCTGCGCCCACGGGTACCGCTGTCGCCATCACAAAGCTGCCAGTCCCATTCCCTTGCCCATAATAAAAGGAGCCGGTCACATCGCTGACCGAGCACAGATCAACATGGGTGTCCGCCGTCACGTCCTCCAGCAACATCGCATACGGAGCCGCAGTCAGCGCGCTGGTGGCACTACCAAAGTTGGTCTGCCCCTGGTTTGTCAGCAGCGTATAGCTGCTAGAGCCATAATTCCCAATCACTACATCGGGCTTGCCATCTTCATTTACATCACCCAGCGCGATGCCCTGCGGCTTGCTGCCCACCGCAAAAGTTTTGCTGGTGCCAAACAAGTCAGCTGCGTAGTTAAACAGCACGCTGACATTGTTACTGCCTTGGTTGCTAGTCACCAGGTCCGGCTTGCCATTGCCATCAAAGTCCGCTGACGCGACGGTGAACGGATAGGTGCCCACCGTCGTGTACTTGGGAACCCCAAAGCTGCCATTGCCTTGACCCAGCATGACTCCGACCCGGTTGCCATCGGCACAGGCCACTGCCAGATCGATCTTTTGATCGCCGTCAAAGTCTGTTGCGACCACGCTGCGCGGACCTACGCCGACCGCAAAGGAGGTCGCAGCCGCATAGCTAACGTTGCTCAAGAAGACTGTGAACAGCTCCGGTCCCAGCAAGGTAGCCGCTGCGCCATTTCCATTGGTCACTTTGACCGGCACCGCACCAACGACTCCGGGCAGCGCGGGCAGCGTCACGGTCAGCTGGCCTGGGGAATCCACCGTCACTTGCGTGGCAGGCACCCCATTTACTTCTACTTTGAGGCTGGCTCCAGCAACAAAGCCCTGACCAAAGATGGTGGCCTTTACACCGCCGCTGCTTGGCGCCAAGCGCGGCGTCACGGTAAACAGCAGCAGCGAGCCAGCTCCCGCTAGGTCCGGAGCACCCGCAGAGTCCAGCGGAGACGCCATGTCCTCCGCTGGGTTTGCCAGATCAGAAGACGCTTGCGTGCCAAAGTTACACGCCCCAAATACGCACAAGGTAAACGTAAACACCGACCGGTAATAGGAACGCAGCATCGCAGGCATCGGGCACTCCCTTTTCATTCACAGGCGCCCCTGCATGGACAAGACTTCGCGCAGGCGGGCCGCATGGATCGTAGCAGATCCACCGAGGGAGCAGCGGTCACCGCCTGCGCGAACCGAAGTTCCCTTTCGCTTTCAGGAGCTTAGAAGATTCCTTGTCCTGGGGTCAGGATGTTGTCGGGATCGAAGTAGGACTTTGCTCCGTCAAAGAGCGGCCAGATGGCACCAAAGTGCAGCTCCCAGTCACGTCGGTTCATCGCAACAGAGTCGATGGCGCAGCCGCAGGTCGTGGAACCCATGTCAGCTGCGCGCTAACTGGCGAGCACGGGCACATCCACAGCTGAAACAGCCATGGGTCCTGACTGCGCAGCACGGCAGAGAACAGCAGCGTCTGCGCTTCCATACAGTGCGGACAGGAGGGCGCCTCTGTAGCGCCACCCATCCACGCTGCGCTGCATTGAAGCAGCGCTCCTGGGCAGTAGCACTGCGCAATCATCTCGGCCAGCGTGGCGCTGTGCTTCTGCAGCTTCGCTTTGCCAAAGACCTGCTGCACCGCTTCCGGCTGCCGCGCAAAACCGGGCATACGAAGAAACCGCCCTTGCGGAATCAGGTAGCTCGCGCTGCGTGGGGCATTGCTCCATGAGGTCGGGAGCCCCGCTGTCGCAGGGATTCGCTTGCTCGAAAGCGGCTGCGAATAGTAGCGCACCAGCGTCTGCGGAGAGTCGCTCTCTGTGCAGCATGCAAACGCCACAAACAAGCCAAGCTCCAAGATGCCGGCATCACTTGGATCGACTTGCAGCGGAATCTCCATCAGCTTTCGGCAGCGCGGACAGGTGGGCCAGCGATCGCCCGCTTCCAGATAAGGCAGCACATCCAGCGCCGTACCCAGCGCCCCCAGGTTCGTACCGCCAGCACTGGTGGTCATCGCCGCCAGCTGCGCATGCGAGGCGCAGGCCAGCGGCGTAAACGGCACCCCGGTCTTCTCAATCGCTCCCAGCAGTGCATCAAGCTCGCGCCAGCTGCTATCAGCGCTTGGGCGCGCGGCGGCGGCTTCGCTCAGCTGCAGCGCGACAAACAGCTCATCCAAAGACTGACTACTAAGTAGCGGCGACGATCCCTGCGCACACTCTCCTGCGGGGGTCGCAAGCTCGGCAGCCACAGGCGGCGGTGTCTCTAGCGACGCCTGCAGGACCAAGCACCCAGCGGTGTCAAAGCCGTGCCGCGCCAGCTTGCCCAGCACCTCGTCACGCATGTGAGTGACATCTGTTTGCAGCTCGAGGGCACTGCGCATCACGCGCGGCGGCGATATCAGCGCATGCTGCAAATCCACGCCGGGCACGCTCGGCGACTGCGCAATCAGCAGGACCACCAGCCGCGACAGCCCGCGACGACGCGCCACCCGCAGCGCCAAGTCCAGCTGCAGCTGCGACAACGCCGTCGGACTGTGCAGCGCCACAAGCCCCAGCAGCGTCTCACTACAAACCGAGCCCGCCGACGACAGCACATACGACTGCTGCTGCCGAGTGACCCACAGCGCGCCTTGCGCAAGCTCGGTCGCCGTGGCGGCCAGCGAGCGCAAAAGCAGCGGCACCGCATCGCCCAAGACGAACACGGCTGGCACGCTGGTCATCTGGTGGCGAGCTTTTCCCAAAACAGACACCACTTCTTCGCAATCCCGGAAGGCCTGGGCGCTAGCGTCCTGCACGTTTCTCCGACGTCAGCACCGCCCGATCTGCAAGCCCTATCGCGGCCCCTACCAGTGCCCCCAAGCACTACGCAAGCCCCTGATTATCCCCACTCTACTTGGTCGGCGCAACCGCCTACTCGCTGCTGACCCGCCGAGTGGCCGCGGCGGCTCTGATGGCGCAGTCACTCCGACATTGCCGCGATCGTTGGCCAAAACCTACATCTACTCAAACCGATAAATGCACAGCGAATCTTTGAAAACGTATCGATTTTCAGGTGAACATTATCCGCACAAAAGCTACCATCATTAATGCCGCATAGTCACACACATAACTAATACGACACTAACATACAATCTGCGCAAAAGCGCAGATCGCACTTAGCGAGGAAGATTCATGAAGAAAAGCTCCGCCGCACTATCGAGGAACGCAAAATCCCCCCGAAATTCGGGCACTTTGGAATCCAAGTGGCTGAAGTCTTGGCAGAGCACGCTCACCGCCGGACTGATGTTTGCGCTCGGATGCTCTGCTGTTGATGCGCCACTAAACTCCTCGGCTGGAGACGCGCAGCAGATCGCGCAACGCAGCGCTGCGGTATTTGGCAAAGACGGCGGACTTACGGTCAATACCGCCAATCAGGTATTAAACAGCTATAGCGCCGTGACTGCCGATATCGCCATTGGCGCTAAAACGATAAGCATCAATAATATCGCAGACTTACCGGGCATTGCTGCGGGTGATCTAGCCATGATCATCCAAATGCAAGGTGCGGAGATAAACACAACTAATACCGATGCTTACGGCACCGTAGTTAATCTAAGCGGCGCGGGCACTTATGAGTTTGTCAATATCACCGGCGTGGCGGGCAACCAGCTGCAGATTGATGCGTGTGGCACTGGCACCAAGAATGCTTATCGCGCTGCCGCCAAGACCCAGGTCGTGCGCGTTCCGCAGTACACCACTTTGACCATCGCCGCTGCAGGCTCGGTCACGGCAGCACCGTGGGACGGCGCTAAAGGTGGCGTCGTCGCCCTCCATGCGACCACGACCACGGCTATCGCTGGCAGCATCGACGTCACGGGCAAGGGCTTCCGCGGCGGTGCGGTGGACAACGACACGCTGGGCCCTCCGGGAACAGACAAGTACCTCTCGAACCTGTCCACCGACGGTGGCGAAAAGGGTGAGAGCATCGCTGGCGACGGCGTGATCTATACCGCTCGCGGTGGCAAGTATGGTCGCGGCGCACCCGCCAATGGCGGTGGTGGCGGCGTCGGTCACAACAGCGCCGGTGGCGGCGGAGCCAACGCTTCAAATGGCGCGCTGTGGCGCAAAGGCCAGGGCGTTATGGACCCCAACACCGTCGGGGCCAACGCCTTTAAGCTCGACCCTGGCTATGTCAGCAACGGCAACAAGTTCACCACCGACGGCGGTGGCGGTCGTGGCGGCTACTCCTTCGGCTCGATGAACCTTGATGCGCTGACCAAGAATCCGGGAGATGCGGGCTGGGGTGGCGACAGTCGCCGCGAGGTCGGTGGTCTAGGTGGTCGCCCAATTGATCGCAATGTCCAGACGGCGCTGTTTCTGGGCGGTGGAGGTGGCGCCGGCGACGGTAACAACAGCGCTGCTGGTGCCGGTGGCGCAGGTGGTGGCCTGGTCTACCTAACTTCAGCAACGGTCTCCGGTGCGGGCAAGATTGTGGCCGACGGCGCAGCTGGCGGTAACACCACCGGAACCTTTAATGATGCGGCGGGCGGTGCAGGCGGCGGCGGTACCGTCGTCGTAGTCGCTGCCAACCTAAGCGGCATTTCCATCAGTGCCAGTGGCGGCAAGGGCGGTGATCAGCTGATCACCAGTGACGAGTCCGAAGGTCCCGGCGGCGGCGGCGGCGGCGGCTTTATCGCCACCGTCGGTGGAGCCGTCACGCGCACGGCCAACGGCGGCAAGTCCGGCCTCACCAAGTCCACCGCCGTCACCGAGTTCCCAGTAAACGGCGCCACTGACGGCAACGTGGGCCGGGCCGACGCCTCTGCGCTACCGCTGGCGGGTAACTTCCCAGCCGGAGCCTGCCCCAGCGGCAACGCTGACCTGGCAGTGACCATCACCGACAATCAAGCTGGCTCGGTCACGCCGGGCGGCACCATCACCTATACCGTCACCGTCACCAACCGTGGTGGTCAGACGGTAAACAACATCAACCTGGCCGACACGCTCCCAGCAGGCGTCGTTGCGGGCGGAGTCAACTGGACCTGCAGCCCTCCCGCTGGAGGCTCGTGCCCACCAAGCGGCACTGGACCGATTGGCACGTCGATGATCTCGCTGCCAGCGGGCGCCTCGGCGGTCTACACCGTCACGGTTCCGGTCCCCGCCGCAGCCATGGGCTTCTTTAACTACAGCGCCAAGGTGAACCCACCCGCGGGCTTCACCGATCCGAACCTGCTTAACAACACGGCCACGGACAGCAAGGCCGTCGCAGCCACTACGCTGCCTGCGACCGGCTCTGACTTGTCGATCAAGATCTCGCACACCCCAGCGTCGGTACAGCCTGGTCAGGACGTGACCTATACCGCGCAGGTGATTAACAACGGACCCGATACCGTAAACGGCACCCAGGTTGTCCTGGCGCTGCCGCCGGGCGCGGTCATCAAGCAGCCCGCACAAGGCAACGGCTGGAATTGCGTGGTCAGCGCTCCGTCGACCTATACCTGCAACAATCCGACGCTGACGGTGGGTACGGCAAACCCCATCACGGCGATTATTACTGCTCCCACATCGCCCCCTGCTGGCGGCCTGCCGACCAGCGGCACCGTGACTGCGGTGAAGAACACGGACCCGAATCCGGGCAACAACAGCGCCACGGATGTCGCGACCGTGCCGTCGGCGGATCTGTCCGTGACGGTGTCTGACAACCTAAACGGCGCTAACGCCACGCCGGGCCAGCCGGTCACGTACACCGTGGTCGTAAACAACTACGGGCAGAACCCGGTCACTGGAGCGACGCTGGCCGATCAGCTGGGCGGCTCGGCGATGCTCGGGGCTTGGACTTGTACCGCGTCAGGCGGAGCTACTTGCCCGGCGCAGAGTGGCAGCGGCTCCATCGGTGGCAAGGTCGATGTGCCGGTTGGTGGGTCGCTGATCTACACCATCACCACCGCCCCGATTCC
>JAGNNG010000099.1 GCA_017990795.1 Deltaproteobacteria bacterium | reverse complement strand
GGCCCGTAAATGGCGTGCCAGTGTCTGGGTCCGTCCGACCTCCGCCGCAGGCACCAAAGCTGTCGCTGGTCACGATGATGTCGGCGTGTCCATCGTTGTCCACATCGGCAATGACGGGCAGTTCCAAGCACGTATTGCTGGTGATGTTGAAGGCAAACAGCGTCTTGCCGTCGCGACCGTTGTAGACGCGCAGGAAACACTCGTCGCGATACACAACCTCGGCGGCGCCGTCGCCGTTGAAGTCAAACACCGACGAACCCGTGCCGCCCGAGGACGCATCCTGGGTCTGCTTCTGCCACAGCACACCGGGCTCGCTGCCGGTGCAGTCCGCAGGCTTGGGCAACGTCGAGCACTTCAGCGCGTAGGTGTAATAACGACTGGCCGAGGCGAGCCCAAAGTCAGGCACCTTGTCCCCGTCAAAGTCCGCAATGACCGCAGGCCCACCCCAGCCACCTTCTGAGACGCGATAGGGGCCAAAGATCACCCGCCGCGCGGCGTAATCGTAGACGCTGACGATCTGGCTGCCCTGCTGTGACTGCACCAGTAGCAAGTCCGGCTTCTTGTCGCCATTAAAGTCGGCCACCTGCGCATAAAACGGCTTCTCGGCTAGCCCTGCAGGCGTCTTATCGGCCCCCGTCGCACCGTCATAAATTCGGTCGCTCGCGATCACCTCTGGACGGCCATCTCCGTCGAGGTCGGCAGCGATTGGCAGCGACCCCCACCACGCGGTGCGATTGGGTCTGGTCCACAGGACATCGATCCGCGCCGGAGGCCCTTTGACAAAACGCGAGACCTGCGCCCCCGCAATGATCTCCGGCGGAAAAACCCCATCCACATCTGCGATCGCGGGCGCACTCCACGGCTGCTGGCCGTAGGGATTCTGCTCTTGGATTTGAACCGAGGACGTCGCTAGCAGCCTGCCGGTGCGATCCAGCACCATCACCCGCTGCCCCTCATCGACGGCCACAATCTCGGGATAGCCATCGCCGTCCAGGTCTGCCACCGCCAAGCTACCCTGACCGCCTGAGAGCAGGCGTAAACCGGTCTGCTGCCATACAACGGCGCAGGTATCGCCACGCATGGCTACGATGGTGTTGCTGTACGCAATCGTGAGCACCTCGGGCTTACCGTCCCGATCCAGGTCCGCCACAACCGGTATCGACAGCGACTGCAGCCCCGGAAGTCGACAGCTTACCGTCGGGGCTTTGAACTGCTCGGGCGTAAACACCTGACCTTTGCAGTCCTGGTCATAGGGCATCAGCTTCTTGCAAGCGTCAAAGCCCACGCACGAGCCCGCATAGCAGCGCGTGTCGTTGCTGCAGTCGTTATCGGTGGTGCAGCTGCCGTTGTCAGCCACGCACACACCGACCACGCAGCGACGCGAGCTACCGCAGGGCTTGTCCGCTGCGCACGCAACGCCTCGACAGCCCGCAGGATTTTCAGACACCTGGACGGTCCCAGCATCCTCGCCGCCACTGCCCGGCCCAGCGTCGGAGTCATCGACGCTGTACTCACCTACTCGCAGCGCCGTGCAGCCAAGACCCAGGCCAAGGCCCAAACCAAGCGTGAACACCCAGCACAAAAACGCAGTCAAGCCAGTGCTTGCAGGTCGCGCTCTGCCCTGCGACGAGCGGCTTTTTCCGAGTGAGACTTGCCTACAACAACCCTGCGGCAACTTGGTCGGGAACATGCGGTGAGACATGGGCCACCTCCCTCAGTGTGAGCGACCGTAGCACATGGCTCTGCGCACGCCAGGGTTAACTGCGTACATCCCCTTACCAGCCGCGAGGCCCCCCTTTCCTTTGGGCCAGGCCTCAGTCGTGCTGCCAAGCAGAGGCAACGCAGGCGCAAGCCGCCATCCCCGAGCTGTTTGCGCATCGGCGGCTAAGCAACCCCTCGCTGCGAGGGGATTTGCTATGATGTTGTGGGGATTTCCATGTCAAAGCCACCATCGGCAGTACCAGGCAGCGGACCACGCGCAATGGGCGACGCTGCTTCTAAGACGAACGACGTAACAGCAGCAGCGACCACGGATGCGGCTGCCGACGATGCCGTAATGGCCTTCGGCGAAACCGAGGCGGCACCAGCACTCACGGCTTCTGGCACACCTGTCGCAACCGCGCCCACGGTCCCAGTCACCGTCAACGGCGGTCACAAGACCAGCGAGGACTTAGCGGCTGAAGCGGACGCACTGATCGGCTCGGTGCTCAATGAGCGATTCAAGCTGCTGAAGCGGATTGGCCACGGTGGTATGGGCGTCGTCTACAAAGCCCGCCACATCCACCTGGACACCCTGGTGGCCATCAAGGTGCTGCTACATGCGCAGCGCAAAGAGGACCAAGAGCGCTTTGTTCAGGAAGCGCGCCTCGCCTCCAAGGTGCTGCATCCAAACACCGTCTACATCTCGGACTTCGGCGTGCTGCCCGACGGGCGGTCGTATCTAGCGATGGAGCTTATCCAGGGCAAGACCCTGATGAGCGAGATCAACCACGGCGCCATGGACGTGCTGCGGGCACTGCGGATTACGATGCAGATTGCGCGCGGCCTGCAGGCCGTTCACGACAAGGGCATCATCCACCGGGATATGAAGCCGGAGAACGTCTTTCTCCTCGATCAAGACGGCGCGCACGACTTTGTAAAGATCGTCGATTTTGGCATCGCGAAGGCGACGGCAAAGGTCAGCCTGGTCGATGAGGCCAGCGGACAGCTATCGATTGCCGCGATTGAGAAAGCAGCAGCGGCAGAAGCAGAAGCCTTGGCCACCACGGGTGCCGCATCAAAAGCCAGCGCGGGTCCAGCTCGCGGCTCCACCGAGACGATGGCTGGCACGACGCTGGGTACGCCGCCGTATATGTCCCCAGAGCAGATCCAGGCGCTGCCGGTGGATGGACGCACGGATCAGTACTCGCTGGGCTGCATGTTCTACGAGCTACTGACGGGCACCCTGCCATTTTCGGCGCGCAGTCCCGTGGCGCTGATGATGAAGCACCTGAACATGCCACCGCCGCCGCTGCGTCAAAACTACCCGCACCTGAAAATTCCAGCCTCTGTTGAAGCGCTGGTTATGAAGATGCTGGCCAAAGAGCCGGCAGAGCGCTTCGCGTCGATGCGTGAGCTGGAGCAAAAGCTGCAGCTGGAAATCGAGCTGCTGCAGATCGAGCGCGGCGAGCGCACGGTAGTCCCCACCGGCGTCGCCAACACGCTAAAGGGCCGGATCCAAGGTACCTCGCTGCTGATCGGTGGGCGACGGCTGCCGCTGTGGGCGCTGCTACCGGTGGCGGTGCTGCTGCTTGGCGCGGGCAGCCTGCTGGGCATTCGGCTGTTACGCAGTGGTGGCCCGCCTCAGCGACAACAGCTGACCATCAACGAGCTGGCCGCACTGCGTCTGCGCGCGCTCACGGTCTTGCATGACACCACCAAGGCGACCAGTGCAGGCACCGAATCCAAGCGAGCAGCCCTTTCGGCCCTCGGTCAGACCCGCGATGCCAGCGAAAAAGGAGTCCTGGAAGCGGCCCTGCAAGACCCCGACCCCGAAGTTTCCAGTCGAGCCGCTGAGGCGCTGGGTAGCTTGGGAGACCGATCCTCCGTCGGAAAATTACAGGAAGCGCTGAAGACCGGGACGCAGCCCACCTTGCGAGTCGCGGCGGCAGGAGCGCTGCTACAGCTAGGTGAAGAGTCGGCACGAGGGCAGCTAGAGCAGTTCCTACGCGACCCCAATCCCGATATGCAGTTTCGGGCCGCCACCATCCTGGCCGAGCTAGGACACAAAGAAGCGTTAGAGCAGCTGCGCACGCTGATGAAGCGACCCGGCATGCCTGAGCCTCTGCGCATTTCAGTCCTCCATTCACTGGCACGCGGTGGCGACGAGGACAGCGCCGCCACACTGCGCCACATGATGCAGCCCCCCGGACCGATTGCACTTCGGGCCGTCGCAGCCAGCAAGCTAGTGCCACTAGGCGACGCCAGCAGTCGCAACATGCTGCAAGAGCTCGCGCGCAAGCCTGGCCCAGAGCAGCTTCTGTCCGCACGCCTACTAGCCAGCCCCGAGGAGACCGAGCTGCAGGCCCTGTTTCGCAGCACGCTGGCAGACCTACAGCAGCAAGGACCCGCACAAGTGCTATCGGCAGAGGGTCTTGGTGAAAGTGGCGACTCTTTGGATGCGAAGCTGCTTGGGGACCGACTGCAACCGACCGCGATGGATGCACTGCGACTTGCGGCTGCGGTGGCGGTGGTCCAGATCGCAGCGCGCGATCCCAGCACGCTGGCAGCGCAGAGCCTGGCCTGGGCGCGTGGAGCTGCGACGGACCGCAACTGGCTGCTTCGTCAAAGCGCAGCGGCAGCCCTTGGCGAGACCCAAAGCAGTGAGTCACTGCCGCTACTTGCAAAGCTGCTGACCGACGAGCGCCCCGAAGTTCGTAAACAGGCCATCAGCGCCTTGGGCAATCGTGCAGAGCCAAGTGCATTGACGCTGCTGGCCACTGCGCTCGGCGATGCGGATATCTCGGTGCGTCGTGCCGCACTGCAGGCTATCGCCAGACAAACGCTGCTGCAGCTGCGCAACGGAACTCTGAACAAAAGCCAGCTGCAAGAACTACTGGCCAAGACCCTGAGCAGCGGTAGTGCCGAGGAACAACTGTTGGCGGCAGGAGTGCTGCTGCGCGCAGGTGACGCGGGGCAGCTAGAGCGCATCCAGGCCGCCCTGGCCAGCAGCGACGCGAGCCTGCGACTGCTGGCTGTTGAGCAGCTAACCACTCAAAAAGAGCTCCTCGCCAAAGCTCTGGAAGATGCAGATGAGGCGGTGCGTTTCGCAGCTGCGCGCAAGCTCGCAGAGCTAAAAGACCTCCGTGCGGTGGCGGTGCTGGATGCGGCGCTCAAGCGAGGCGGCCACCAGGGTCTACTGGCGTTCGCGCTACTCTCGCAGCTGGGGCAGAAGCGCTCGCCGCCAGCTGACTTGCAGCAGGTCCTGAAAACCGCGCCGACGGCAGAGCGCATCAAGCTCATCGAGGCCCTGGCGCACCTACCCGCAGAGCTTGCACTGCCGCTGCTGCTGCGAGCCACGCAAGACCCAGAAGTCGGAGTTCGTCACGCCGTGGCGCAGTCGGCCAGCGAGCTACTGGATGCGCAAGGCAAGCCAGCCGGAGGACTTGTGCTGAGGCGACTGCTGCAGGATACAAACGCAGGCGTTCGCGCTCAGGCGGCGGGCCTACTGGCCAAGCTGACGCGCGCGTACGGCGCCACGGCCAATAACGAGCCGTCCGCAACGGATGAGCCGGCCCCCGCAAAAAGCACGGCTACCAGCCCAGAATCCGACGGTGGAATAGCGGACGCGGGCGCAGGTGCAGACGCAGAAAATACGCAGGAACCACCGCCGGAAAATGGTGCTGCAACTGGCAAGCTCGTCATCGAGTCGCCGCCTGGCGTGCTCTTTCAGCTCGACAAGCGACCGCTGCAGACGGCTACAAAAGTGCCCCTCACGCTGCCGGTGGGCGCCCACCGCATCACGGCGCTCAGCGGTGTGCAGGATGTGACGATCAAAGAGAACGCCACCGTGACCATTGTCATCACGGCCTCGCAAGCCGAGCAGCTGTTTCGCAATGCCCGCGACGCCATCTTGCGCAAAGACTTCAAGCAAGCGCTGCGTCAACTGCAGAAGGCGACGTCGCTGTGTGAAAAAAACAAGAACATCAAAGTCGCCTGCGAGAGCTTGGTGGTCGAAGGCAACCTGATGCTGGGGCAACTGTTTGAAGAAGAGAACAACGAGCCCGAGGCGATGACGCACTACCAGCGGGTGCTCGCGGCCAGCAAAAACCGCAACCACGCTGCCGCCCGAGCGACGGCGCAAGCTGGCGCAAATCGACTGCGACCGCTGGTGGGCGAGGTCATCACCACCAAGCTCATTCGGAAAAAGTGCGAAGAGACGTCGATGTGGGTGTCGCCCAAGTCCACGAACATGCTGTCGATCGGAAACGAGCTAAAAGAAGTCAAAGTGCAGGCAGGAAAGACGCTGCGCATGGACTCCTGCACCAAGTAGTGCAGCGACGATAAGCGTGCGCCGCCGCAGTCAAGCAAGCCCTAGCTGAGCGGCGTCGCAAAACCGCGATTTCACAGGACGCAGCACCCACTTTTTGCGCTAGGCTCCAGGCAACCGCAAAGCCCCACAGGTTGCCAATCATGTGCTCGTTTCTGACCTCGCCCAGCTACGCTGCTGCTGTGCTCTCAGACCTTCTGCAGCGACGGGTTACCTCCACAGAGAATGCACGACCGACGACATGCCCGCCCCGAGCGCGGCGGCAAGGCTGGCGTAGGCTGGTGGTGCTGCTCCTGTTTGCAATGACCAGCGCCAGCGGACTGTGGCAGCGCGATGCGGGTCCGTACGCCGCAGCTGCACGTCGGGTGGTAGCCGATGAAGGAGTGCTCTTGGTCGGCATCATGCGTGGCGACCGCGCAGACAACAAGCTCACCAAGTTGCTCTCCGAACACTTGGCACGCTCGGGCCAGCGTCAGCTCTCGCGCGGCAGCCTGACCCCAGCCGACCAGCTGTGTACGCGACAGGAGTGCCTAGAAAAGCTGGCCCAGCGCGAGTCGGCGAAGTTGCTCCTTACCGCGCACATTCCCGCCCAGCCAGAGCACGGCCCAGCAGTGCTGACCACCGCGCTATACGATGCCGAGCACCGCGTACCCTTTGTCGCAGAGGCGATATGCGAGCAGTGCAGTCCCGACAAGCTGATGCGCATGC
>JAGNNG010000098.1 GCA_017990795.1 Deltaproteobacteria bacterium | reverse complement strand
GGGACTTATACGAACAGCGCGAACACCCTCACTTACGCATGGTCAGCTGCGCAGAGTGTCCTAAAGCACTCCTACGCGACTGCTTCCCATCAGACAACGGAATGCCATCCGGAGCCGTCCTACCCGCAATCCTGATCTGCTCGGGAGACTCACACAGCTTGGTGAAGTCTGGGAGGAGAGTTGTGACCATCAACGTCAGGACTGCCTGATGAGAGTCGGATTCTGACTCCTTCCTAATTCCTCCTGACCTGATTGGGCAACGTACACGGTGGGTGCAGTCGAGCTGACAGGCCGCCCCTGAGCTGAGTGCGCGTTCGCGTTGGCTGTATGGGCACCTGGGCTGCCAGTGTCTCTGTAGATGTGAGGTGCGGGGGAGATTGACCATGCGGAAGGGGGAAGCCACCCGCAGGGGAGATGTGAAATGACCAAGGGCGCGAACTTTTGGGGGAAGGTTGGAACCGGGTTCTTGTCTGCAGAAACGACGCCACCTCACAACGCACCAGTGTCCGTTCCAAGCTAACTGTCGTCACCGCACCTAGCTGCGGGTAGGAGGTTCAAACGTTGTGTCGGTGCCATGGCCAGGGAAGTAATCGCCTGAACCGTGCCTGCGTCGGTGACGGCAAGGGACCTTCCATGCCATAACGTCACGGCGTAGCTGTAGCGATGCCTACGTCCGCTGATGAGCGTGCGCAGCTGCGGCTAGCATCTGGGCAGCGGTAACCAGCACTTGCTCCGCTCGCACCGCGCTCAACTTCTGCTGGCCTCTAAGCCGCTCCCAGGCCTCGAAGGACAGCAGGAGATCGAGCGCTTCCAGCAAGTCGTCACAGTCCTCTCGGAAATGCGGCAGCAACACAACGCGCAGCCCCTCTCTCAACACCCTCGTCACTTGCGCGTCCTGTTCCTGCAGGAACATCACTCGATGGCGCATGACCCGCCCCGAGCGCCGGAATGGCAGGAGGTGCTCGAACACGCGGGCGCGCCGTGCGATGAGCGCGGGCAGGTCCTCACCCAGCCGGCCCGCGGGTGGCGCTGGACGGGAGATCTCCGCAACCTCGCCGAGGACCCGTTCGCTGAGGCTGCGCGACAGCGACTCGAGGTCGTTGAACTGGCGAAAGATCGTGCGCACGCCCACTCCTGCACGGGCCGCCACGTCCTCGACGGTGGGTTCGACGCTTCCGGCACGGACGAGGTCGTAGATTGCCTGGACGATAAGAGCGTGGTTGCGGGCGCCTCTCAGCACGCGCCCATCCTGAGCGGCCTCGTCGAGTAGCGGCTCTGGCGTCTTCTTCAAGACGGTCCGCCTCGCTCTTCCGGGCGCAGTCATGGAGCACCCGGCTGAACAACTACCGAGGTGTCGTCGTTCAGGTCGCCGCGCGGATCAACAAGAATCCCCGCCTCCGCGCGCACCGAGAGCGGCGGCGCGTCGACGTCGAGACACAGATGGAGGTAGTTGTCGTTGTCGCCGAGGTCGGCGAGCGCAAAGGGCACCACCTCACTTACTCCACCATCCTCGCTGGCTAGACTCACGTGTATCCGCTGGCGCTCTGCGTCGCCCGGATCGCCGCCGCCTCGCTTGGTGACCCCGCCGCTCCAGGTGACCTGAACGATCTGCTTTGTCGTCGGTGCGGGGCAGGCGGTGCCAGCAAGGTCGCCCGGCAGGTAGCGCAGCGCGAGCAGCAGCGAAGGTCCGGCGGAGAGCGACGTGACCTGCGTGCTCGACAGGCCCTGAGCATCGCTGCCGTCCGCGAGCGGAACGCTACCGACGATGTCGAGCCGGACGGGCGGGTCGCCGGGATCGCTGCCGAGCTCGCCCATCATTAGCACCGTGTGGCGCTTCGAGGGGAGGGCCGCTGGCCGCAGCGTCGTGCAGAACGGTGTGTGGAGCGCGCCGCTCTTCGTCGTGATACGGAAAGCGCTCGGCGCGGGATTGATGGGCGTGACGCGGGCCGAGAAGGTCACCGGGATCCCGTCGAGTCCGACGGCCTCGGGGCACAGCAGCATGGCCTTGGCCGGGAGCGCGTGATCGAGGCCGAAGAACACGTCGAGGATGCGCGCCGTCGTCGCAGGAGCAGCGTCCGGCGATGCGGAGGCGTCGGGCACGGCGACAGCACCGGAGCAGCTCGTGCACCCAGCCAGGAAGAGCGTCGCGAACGCGGCGATTCTAAGCATGGTCGATCCTACTGCGACTCAAGATCAGTGGTCGGAGTGGTGTCACAGGCGGTAAGTAGCGCGACAAGTACCGTCAGTCCATATCGATTCATTGGGACACTCCTTCTCCTGCTTGATTTGACTGCTGCTGCTTCGATGAGCGAAGCGAGAGGGAGAGCATCGCCAGCGCAATCACCAGGAGTGCGTAGTTGCCGACCTGTCCTGGGGGGACGTGCCCGAAGGTCATCGGCTTGATGTGCCCGACCAGCATCCGCAGCCCGATCTCGACGAGCAGCAGGAAATAAAGGAGCGGCACCAGCGAGCGATACCGAACCAGCACGAGGACCTGCACAAGCGCCAGGACGAGCTGTCCGCCACCCCACTGCGCGAGGAAGAACACGATGCCACGCGCGCCGAGCGGACCGGCGGCCAGGAGATCTACCCCGGCGATGCTACCCGCGCCGCTGTCGGGCGCGAAGAGGTGGATGAGGCTGCGCGCGACGCTGGCGAGCACGATGGGCGCGAACACGTACAGTGGAATGCGCGACCCACGCACGGTGTTGTCGACCGTCGTCGGCAGTAGCTTCGCGAGCACGCCGCCGTGGCGCACGGTGCTCACTTGCGCTGCCACACGACGTCGCGGGTGAAAAGGCCGCTGCCAGCGGTGAGCCGGAAGGACTTCGCGTCCGTCACGCGGATCACGGCGGGCACGAACATGCCGCGCTTGGCGGCGAAGACCTCGCCTCGGTAGAGGTGCTCCGCCTCGTTGAAGGCGAGCCCGCGCAGGATGACCTTGCCGACCTGCGCGGCTTCGACGCTCGCGGAGACGGTGCCGGTGTAGATGTTCCCGGTGCCCTCGATCTTGACGGTGACGTCGCGATCGGCGGGCTTCCAGGATCCGACGATGGCCTCGGCGGGCGCGGGCTCGCCGGCGTGGACAGGCGCCCCGTTGAGCTGGAGCACCAGCGCGGCGCAGGCGAGGACGATGGACGCGGACAGCGATGGACGTGCACTGGGGCGCTGGTGGATCGGTGGTGTGAGCATGGGCTATTCCTCCTCACGGCGTAATGGATCGACGCTTAACATATGGCAGTTATACTGCCACTATTTCGACTTTGACGCCAGCGTGGATCCACGCGCGGCGGTCGTAGTCCGACGGTAAATTCCGACCCCGAGACCCGGGCGCAGGCGCTGAATCCCGTACGCCGGGGCCACGATCGCGCAGGCGGCGCTCGTGACCTGGTACGGAGGCAGCGCGAGCGTGCTCACGAAGGGTTCGTCTGTGAACCGCGCCTCCCTTCGATAGGGAATGCCGGGCCCGAACGTACACTTCTGACCAAGGGAGTAGTAGCCGCGCAGGCTGGACGGCTCCCGCGATACCGCAAAAGCCGCGCTGGCCAAAAGCTCAGTCGAGGCCGACGCCCAGCGCCAACCGCACTTTTCTCGCGTGGTCGGTGACCCGCTCACATGCCCGCGCATATCCCGGCTCGCCGTGAAGCAGCTTGAGCAACGGACAGTGCTCAAGCCAGACGATGTCGAACAGCTCGTCCGCTGCCAGCTGTTCGACCACCGCCAGCGCCTCAGCCCGCTGCCCCATAATACAGTAGTACTCGACGGCAAACTGCATGCAGAACATCCGGGCCCTCGGGTTCAACGAGGGAGACGTATAGGGCATCGGAACATACTCGTCGAGAGACAGCTCACGCAGGCCGGCGAGAAACTCGAGCCGCCGCCGCTGCCCGACAAACCCCGGCTCGGCCAGCTCAGGCGTCGTCAGCACGGCACGCACCCGCTGCCGGTCGCCAAGCCAACCCAGCAATCGTGCCAAGACGATATACCGCAGCGGCTTGGCGGCTAGCTCCGCCCCGTTGCGCAGAAGAGTGTCAATGGCGATTTCGAGCTGCCCCTGAAGCGCCCAGACACGGGTGATAGCCAAGCGAACCCGCGGCACCGACTTGTCCATCATCAGGGCGTAGTTTAGGTGGCGCAGCGCCACCTCGATCGGCCCAGTCTCGCTCAGCAAGTAGCCATAGAGTTCATAGACCTCGGACGAGTGGGGCGATAACATCATCGCGATGCGCAGCGACGTCGCCGTCTCGATCGCTCGCCCACTGTTGAGCAGCACAGTGGCCTGCGCTAGATAAGACGCCCCCTGGTCGGGAGCGATGCGCACCGCCCGCTCAGCCGCTGCTACCGCCAAGTCCGCCGCGCCAGGCCCGTCGAAAAACCAGTGACGAGACAGCGCCACTGCATACTCAGCCAGCAGCGTCTTTTCATCTGGCAGCCGCGCCAGCGCCTGGGCGAACAGCTGCACGCTCTGAGCCGCCCCGTCGGGCGTCAGCGCGTTGTAGGCGTGGCGGCCACGCAGGTACAGGTCGACCGCCACCGCATCGCTCAGCAAATCGTTCTGCCCCGACTCGAGGCGCACCGTCAGCAGCCGACCCACTGCCTGGGCTACTTCGCTCGCCAGCGCCAGCGCGTTGCGATCGGAGCGCTCGAAGCGGCGGACCGCCAGCTGAATACCGCGCTCGACCTCAATCAGCCGCACCGTCGCCCGCATGCCGCTGCTGGTGAACTGGAGTGAGCCGTCGACCAGTACCTGCGCCCGCAGCTTCTTGCCGAGCTCGCTCGGATCGCGCTCATCGCTACGCAGCCCGCGAACCGCGCCAAAGCTGGTCAGCCGCAGCTCCTCCGCTTCGCTCAGCCGGTCGATGATCTCCTCAGTCAGGCCGTGGGCCAGATACTCGTCCCCGCTGTCCGGCGGCAGATGGAACAGCAGCACCGCCACCGCCAGCTGCGAGCCGCCGTGCGACGAGTGAAGCTGCGGCAGCGCCAGCGCTGGCAGCGACTGCGCCGCCGCAATGATGTCGGTGGTCGACGTAACATTCACTGTCACCGTCGGCTCCAGCACCAGCGACCGCGCCATCGCCGAGGCCACTGCGCGCTTGTTCTCAACCGTGCGCTGCTGCAAAAACTTGGCAAGCGCTGGCCCCGCTGGTCGCTCTGCTGACAGCGCCATCGCTAGCTCATCTGCTGTCTGAAAGCGGCGATCTGGCTCCCGCTCCAGACTCCGCAGGACAATCTCTGCCAGCCGCACCGGCAGCTCCGGTCGCACTGCGAGCGGACTACGCGGTGGTTCACACAAGCGCTGTAGTGCCGTCTCCATCGCCGTGGCGCCAACAAACGGCAGCTGCCCCGTGAGCAGCTGAAACAGCATCACCCCCACCGCATAAAGATCCGCCCGCGTATCCACCACCCCATGCCCCCGCACCTGCTCAGGAGCCATATATGCAGGGGTCCCCACCATTGCCGCACCGAGCGCGGTATCGCTGCCGTGGTCGGCGTCTTTGATGGCGCGGGCGATGCCGAAATCGGTGATGACCACGCGGCCATCGCGGGCGATGAGGACGTTGTCGCTCTTGATGTCGCAGTGGACGATGCTGGCGGCGTGTAGGGCGCCGAGGCCAGCGCAGAGCTCCATTGCGACATCGATGACCAGTCGCAGCGGCAGGAGTTCAGCGAGCGGTGCGCCGATAGGGGTCAGTCGGGTCAGCGGATGACCATCGATGTACTCCATGGTCAAAAAGCGCTCGTCTTTGTGCGACCCAATATCAAACGTCCGAGCGACGTTGGGATGGGCAACTCGCCGCGCCAGCCGGACCTCGCGCCGAAAGCGCTCGAGCGCCTCGGGCCGAACGATGTGCTCACGCAGGAGGACCTTGACGGCAACCGTCTCCTCGAGCTCGGTGTCACGGGCCCGATAGACCGAACCATACGCACCACGCCCAACCAGGCTGAGGAGTTCGTAACGACCGCCATAGCGCACCGACAGCTGCTCGACGATATCGGCATCGGTCAGCTCGACGACTTCTTCCAGGCTCGATGTCCAATGTGCCAAGGGCCAAGCTCCCAAGGGGTCATAGCCGTCGCGCAATCAGGCCGCGCAGAGGCCGAATTACTATCTTAACGTAACGTTAAATCGGCGGTGAACACTCGCGGAACAGCGACGAGAATAGGCCGCAAAGCCGGGGCTTTGGCTAATCGCCGCGCCTGGGGGAATCTGCTAGCGATGCAGACAATCGCAGAGCATTAGCAGCGCTCCCGCCTCCCTCTTGGTTCCCAGGAGCCACGATGGCCAGTCTCAAGTCTCACGTCCGGCTTTTCCTATTTCTTAACTCGGCACTGCCCTGCTGTGATGGGACAGTTGGTGGCGAAGCCTTGCTAGCAGCAGGGGGGCAGCAGTACCCGAGCACGTTCGCTACGCGCGCTCTGGTTGCTCCGGTCGCCTGCGATGTCTGCAGCCTCTGAGCCAAGGGTGACGGCAAGAGCAAAGACACTGCGGCGATTCATGCAGCGATCGACGCCTGCGCCGGCAGTGGCCGAGCAGTGGAGCTAAACAGCGGGACGTACCGAGTTATCGTTGCTCAGCTGAGTCGAGGGGCAGACGCAGCCCGACCTTATGGCGATACGTCGAGCGCCTTCGCGAGCTGTTCTACCTTCGCGATGTTTGGCACCGTGGCTCTCGTCTCGGTCATGCGCACCAGACTGTCCGATGTCTCTGAGCAGCGACCCAGCTCCTGACGGGAGATGCTTTTCGAT
>JAGNNG010000097.1 GCA_017990795.1 Deltaproteobacteria bacterium | reverse complement strand
TGCAGTGCGTGCCGCTGCCACCTGGGGTCCGTGCCTGGCTGGCTCCCGGTACTGACCAGACCCTGCGTCTTGGACTCGCTCCGCTGGGGGGAGTCCTTGCGACCACGGCGACCCGTGCCCTGCCGCTATCGGTGGATCCCTCGGCCAGTCTGAACGAAGTCGCGCGACTTTTGGGCTACCTGTGCGCACTACTGGCGTTGTCGCTGCAGCTGCGACACCGAGGTGACGGCCATCGACTGGGACTGCTCGTTAGCATAAGCGCAGGCAGCGTGGCAGCCCTGGGTCTGCTAGCTGCGCTGGGCGTGCCACTGCCACCGCCGCTGGGCGTACCCGCAGAGGGAGCGACCCGGGCCCTCTTCCCCGCCGCTTTGTACAACAGCAACCACATGGCCGCGCTTATGGGAATTGGCGCTATCCTGACGCTGGGCATCCTACTCAGCGACGGCCCAGGTACCCCAGCCACCAAGTGGCGAGCACTGCTAACCGCGCAGCTTGCACTGCTCAACGTAACGCTGGTCGGCACCCTGTCGCGCGCCGGAATTCTGGTGGGAGTGCTGGGGCAGCTGCTGGTCCTGTGGCGCGCCTTCCGCCATCGACCGGATTCCGCACACAGCAACACCAACCGACCCCGAGTCGCGCTGCTGTTGTGGCCTCTTCTGGCGCTGGTTGCGGTTTCCGGGTTTCTGCTGCTCCACCAAACGGCACACGACAGCCTGCTGCTGCGGCTGAGCGCCACCCAGCGCCGCGAGCTTCTGCTGCCGGGAAGCAAGGTCTTTGCCTGGTTTGAAGCCCTGCCGCTGTTGCGCGGCCATCTGGTTCTGGGCGTCGGACGCGGAGCCTTTGAAAATGCCTTCCAAGGACTGCACCGACTGTCCGGACAGACCCGCTTTGTCTACCTAGAAAACGAGTGGCTACAAGCCGTCATCGACTGGGGCGTCCCGATTGCCGGGCTGCTGCTGCTGCTGCTGGGGCTGGCCGCTCACTCCGCTTATAAAGGGCTGCAGCGTCGAAAAAACGCCGGACATCGCACCCTGCTTCGCGAGGCTGCACTGATCGCGCTACTCGCCGTCGCCCTGCACAACCTAGTGGACTTTAACCTGCAAGTAGGCGGCGTCGTGCTCCCGGTGCTGGCGCTGACTGCCCTGATTGAGCAGCCGCGCTGGCAGCTCCCGACCCGCTGGCTGGCGCTGCTGGGAGCCACGACGCTGGTGCTGGCCATTTGGGTGCTTCGGACCTGCCCCAGCCACGATGAAGACGGTGCAGCGCTGGCCCAAGCAGTGCGCGACCCGCAGGTGCCGACCTCGCAAGTGCTGACGCAAGGACAAGGCATGGCGCAGCGGCATCTGCTGGACAGTCACTTGTTTACCCTGGTGGCCGCGCGGCTGTGGCGCGAGCAGCGACCCGAGACCACGGCCTGGCTGAACCGAGCCCTGTGCGTAAACCCGCGCGAGCCGTTTGCGCAGCTGCTGGTGGCACAGCTGCTGTGGTCAAAGAACCGTCGCGACCAGGCGCTGCCAGTGCTGCGGCAGGCCATATCCGACGGACACCGACTACAGCGTCTGCACATTTACGAAAGCGCCCTCACGCTGCGCCTGACCCCAGCTGAGTTTCTTGCCATCCTGCCCAACGGTGAGCTGCCACCACCGCTGTCGCCAGCCCAGCTTCGAGCCGAGGTCCTAGACTATCTGGGCACGCTGCCAAAACCGCCGTGGTCGCTGATTGCGACGGTCGCGCAGCACGCTGTCGCTCAAGATGAGCTTGAGGCTGGTAGCGATGCGGTTAGCGCCCGTCAAAGCCTGGTCTGGCTTGGCCAAGCCGCTCTCGCCGAGCAGGCTGTCGAGCTGGCAGCCACCGTCGCACCAAAGCTCGGGCCAGACCCGCAGACCCGGGCGCTCCGCAGTGGCCTGCTGGAGCTGCAGATCCTACGCGGCACCGCGCAGCAGCAAGCCGTCGCCGAGCAGCTGGCCCAAAAATGGCTTCAGCTTGCCGCCGACCCAGGCCTATTGCTGGTGCTGGCGCAAGCAGCGCTATCCCACGACCGTTTCGATGAGGCGCGCGACTACCTGCAGCGCATGCTAGAGCCCACCGTCGCCTGGCCGCTCCAGGCCCGCGCGCACGAGCTACGTGCTCAGCTGGAGGCACGCGCAGGCAATCCAAGCCGCGCCGCCCTAGAAGCCCAGGCGGCAAATCAGCTGCGCCAAGATCACCGCTAAAGCAGCTGTAGCGCTGCCCTAAAATGGCTCACAGGTCTGCCAAGGTAAGCCCGTGCGCGCGCCCGTGTGTTAGAGTCAGGCAGGCTTTTAACGACTTGTCAGCGACGGAAAGTTCTGCACTTTTTCGATGCACATCGTTCACCTGATCCAATCTGCCACCCAGCTCTACGGGGCTGAGCGCTGCGTGCTCTTAGAAGCGCAGGCGCTGCTTCAGCGCGGCCACTCCGTCCACGGCCTGCTGGTGCACGAGACCCGGATGGGCGAGCAAGCCGGTCGCCTGGAAGCCGAGCTGCAGCTGCTTGGTGTGCCGACCTCGCGCGTGCTGTCGACGCGCCAGGTCTCGCTGCAGCTGCTGACCGGACTTGCGCAGGCGCTACGAGCGCTGCGTCCCGACGTGGTCCACTCGCACTCGATGAAGACCGATGTGCTGGCGGCGCCGCTGTGTCGCCTGCTAAGGCTGCCGCTGTGCATCGAGGTCCACGGCTACCTGCACCCCGACGATGATCCACGCGTGCGCCTGTACGAGCGACTGGATCAAGTGGCGCTGCGCCTTGCCGATGCGGCGATTGTATTAAGCCGCGACTATCACGCCGAGGTCCGAGGCTACGGCGTGCCCGCCGCGCGCATTCATCTGTGCCCCAGCGGCATCGATGTCAGCGGACTGCGCGCTCAAATCGGCCAGCGCAGCGTGCGCGCCGAGCTGAACCTACCGCCGCTGGGCCAAGGTCCGCTGGTGCTGGGCATGGTGGCGCGACTGTCGGCAGAAAAAGGCCATACCCACTTCCTGCACTCGCTGCGCGCGCTGCGTCAGCAAGGCCAAGATGTGGTCGGCGTGCTGTTTGGCGAGGGCCCACTGCGCGAGGTCCTGCAGCAAGAAGTACTGGCGCTGGGCCTGACCGAATTCGTACGCTTTGCCGGCTACATTCCTCAGGTCGCTGACGCTTATGCCAGCCTGGATGTGCTGGTGTCGTGCTCGCGATTTGAGGGGCTGCCGCTAAACCTAATCGAAGCCATGGCGCTGGGCATTCCAGTTGTGGCCATGGCGACGGGCGGCTGCACAGACATCTTGGCCGACGGTGAGTGCGGTCGCTTGGTCAAGCGCGGCGATGGGGATGCCCTATCAGCAGCGCTGCTACAGGTCTGCCAAGATGCCCCGCTGCGAGCACGCATGGCTCTGGCCGGTGCCCGACGCGCCGACGCACACTTTAGCTTGCCCGCCTGGGCCAGTCGCATCGAGCAGGTCTACGCCGCCGCCATCTCTCGTCGTCGCCCTCGCCAAGCTGGCGCTGGCAAATGACCAAGCGGCTCTCCATCAGGCGCACGCGTCTTCGGCAGCTATGGCCGCTGCTGCTCCTGATGCCGCTGGGTCTGCCGCTGCCTAGTGCCCATGCCCGACGCCTCGACTTCGCGGTAGAGGCGCGCACCGCTGGTCTCTTTACAGCCGGCAGCGCGGGCCAGCTCGGCGACGGCACCAGCACCGGCGTCTGCGGTCCCCAGCCCACTGCGGACGGCGGCACGAACCTCAGCGCCACGGTGCTCGCGCTGCTGCAAGACAAGGGCTCTCGCTATCAGCTGGCCGGCTCGGTGGGTTACTACGCGCTTGGCTGCACGCCGCAGCTGCGTCGCCCCGTCGGTGGATTCGATTACAAAGGCGAGCACCAGCTGACCTCAAACCTGCGCCTGACCAGCTCGGCGCGGGCGGTGTTCGATGTGTTTGATCGCTCGCTCGATATCCGCACTGGCACGCTAGACCCCGGCGCAGCAGAGCCCGGAACCGCCGCAACCGATCCCGCTTTGGGCCAAGCCGCAGGACTGGGCTTTATGCTCGGCTCAGCGTCGGTAGAGCTGACCCGTAGCTTTGCCAAGGCTTACGCTCTGCGCGCGGGTCTTAGCCTGCGATTGATGCAGGTTTCTGACGTCCTGCAGCTGCCCGAGTCTTCGACGCTGGGACCGATGGAAGTGCTAGAGATTCCGCTGGCGTTTGGCCGCGAGATAAAAAGCGATCGATTTGAAGGACTGCTGCGCTATCGCCTAAGCCATCTTTATGCGGCCACCTTTCGCGATGTGCTCACGCGGTCACAGGTGCCCTCGGCGCATGACCTGTACGTCGCTGGCGCGTGGGAGCGCAAGCTGCTGCCAAACTGGACCTTGCATGTTGAAGCGGGACCGGCGCTCGCGTTCCAGCCGCAGCTGTGCCAGCTCTTTGACCAGCGACTGCAGGACAATGACCAGTGCTCTTACGACGACCGCGCGCCGGGGATTCGCGGCTATGACGCGCCACCGCCGTTTGAAGCCACTCTCGGGCGACGCACGACGCTGACGCTAGCCGGAGAAGCCAGCCTGGCCTACGCCATTCCGCGCCGCCGCGTTGAGCTGCACTTAAGCCGCAGCTACGACGCAGACCCGTATGCAGGCGCGCTGTCGCTGATCGACCGACTGGCAGGCGAGCTGTCGTGGCGACCCAGTTGGGATCTGGCGCTGTACGGCAACCTGCAGCTGCTGCACACCACCCAGACCAGCCCCGCTCGCACCAGTGCGCTCCCCGAGGGTGAGCCCACGCAGCCGCTGGCCCCGCAAAATCGCACGCTGTGGATGGCGCTGGGCTCGTTTGGGGCCGACTATCGCGTGTGGCAGCAGCTATCGGTGTTTGCCGAGACCAGCTTTCAGCTGATGAAGATTCGCGGCGAGCGCGTGCCTGAGACCTCGCCCAAAGGGATGTACGCGCAGGAAGTCGCGAGCTTCCCAAGTCCGGTCCTGCCCCCCGAAGGCACACCGACTGCAGCAGCCGATCCGCAAAGCTATCAGACCACCGAGCGCCTTACGATCCTACTCGGATTGAGGGTGCAGTTCTCGACGCTGCCCACGCCGCGCCGCGAGATCGACCTGCTGCAGAACGCGCGCGCCGTCCCGTAGTCGCGGTCAGGCCACAAAGCACCGACGGGCTAGCAGCTTCAAAGCCATGCTGCTACTGACAGCTCGACCGCCCACATGTGGTCCGTTTGCAACCCACAAGACCTGACACGGACTTCGCCAAATTACGCTGCTAGTCGTTCTATTTTGCTGCGTGATAATCTTTTAAGTTGTCCCAGTGCGACGTCATCGCTCCTCTGCAGCCAGTGAAGCGACCTCACCCAGAGCCGCCCGGGACCGCGTACCACCATGTCTGAACTGATGCCGCAACCAGACGATGTAGTCGGTAACTTCCGCATTGTGCGGCAGATCGGTAAAGGCGGTATGGGCGCCGTCTTTGAGGCCCTCGATCTGCAGACTTCTAAGTCGGTGGCGATCAAAGTTTTGCATGCTCGGTTCTCTGGCGATCCGGAAGCGCTGGCGCGGTTTCTAAACGAAGGACGGGCCATGGCCGCCGTCAGCCACCCCGGCATCGTGCGGGTGCTGGGCACCGGGCAGCTGGGCGAGAGCGGCGCCTGCTACATCGCCATGGAATACCTGCGCGGCGAGACGCTGGGCGTGCGGCTCAAGCGCAGCGGGCGACTGCGACGCGAGGCACTGCTGATCGGCAAACAGATCGCCGATGCACTGGTCGCCGCGCACAAAAAGAACATCATCCATCGCGATCTAAAGCCGTCCAACATCATCTTGGTCGACGGTGATGAAGATGCAGCCGGTCACGACAACGTAAAGATCATCGACTTTGGCATCGCCAAGCTCCCCGTCGATGAGCAGCAGGAGCAAGACTTCCGCACCCGCACCGGTACCATGATTGGCACCCCGGTCTACATGGCCCCCGAGCAGTGTCGTGGCGTCACCGTGACCGACCGCACCGACGTCTATGCGCTGGGCGTCATCCTGTATCAGGCGATGGCGGGTAAGCCTCCGTTTTTCTCGCAGGCCGATGGCGACATCTTGGCGATGCACATCTTGGTGCCACCGCGTCCGCTCAAGGAAGTAGAGCCGACGGTGCCCGCGCCCGTTTCGACGCTGATCGGGCGCATGCTGGAAAAAAACGGTGCAGACCGTCCGAGCATTTCCGAAGTCGCCAGCGAGCTAGCCCGCCTGGCCGAGACTCCCGACTGGACCGAGGAGCCGCCCGCCTCCGCAACGACGCCCGCAATTCCCCTCACGCCGATTGCTCAGCTGCCCTCGACCGTCGATCAGTTCACCGATCTGCGCTTGAGCAGCCAGCCAACACCCTCGGCGCTGGGCAGCGGAGTCTCTGGTCAGCAGCGCACCGGCACCAGCTTTACCCGCGCTCGCCAGACCCTGGCCTTGCTGCTCGCATTCGGGTCGTTGCCTTCTCACTTATCGGGGCGCTGTGGGTGCGCTCGACGCAAAAGCCGCAGCTTGTGTCCGGTCCGCAGACCAAACGTCCATCGGAACTACCTGTGGTGCAGCCCAAGCCGGTGGCTGTGGTGCCGCCGCCAGAAGTGCCGCCGCCGACCTTTGCACCAAAGCCCATCGTCGAAAAGAAGACGCGCTGGTCGATTCAAAGCCAGCCGCCGGGGGCGACGGTGTTTTTGCCCAACGGCACTGCGCTCGGCGAGACTCCGTGGGTCTACGAGCAGCCGCAGCAGCCTGGCACTACGACCGTG
>JAGNNG010000096.1 GCA_017990795.1 Deltaproteobacteria bacterium | reverse complement strand
CCAACAGACCGGGGAAGCCAGCTTTCGCTCCATCGCGACCACAATGCCGGTGCAGATCGCCGTCGGCCCAGCAGAGCTGGTCCTCACGACGCCCGAGCCAACAGCTGCCACCAACCTGCGCGATGTAGAGCTGCTGTTTGTTGGCTATGGCATCACCGCTCCAGAGCTGCAGTGGGATGACTACAAAGGCATCGACGTGCGCGGCAAAGTGGTCTTGGTTCTGGACGGGGATCCGCAACAGACGCCAGGCATTTTCGGAGGCTCCGCGCGCACGCTCTACGGTCGCTGGCCCTACAAAGTTGCGGAGGCAGGTCGGCATGGCGCCGCTGGCGTACTCGTCGTTCACGATCCCAGCGCCGCGGGTCACGGATTTGCGGCTGTTCGCAATGCCTGGGCGCATCAGTACTACCTGTCGCCTGAAGGACGAAAAGAGCCCGGTTCGGTCAAGCTACGTGGCTTTCTCAGCGACGATGCCTGTCGCCGATTGTTGCAAGCAGGCGGCCAAGACTATGACGCCCAGCGCCGAGCCGCTGAGGACCGCAGCTTTAACCCGCTAGCGCTACCAGTGCGGATAAATGTCACCCAGCAACATCACCTTCAGCCGATTCAGACCGCCAACATCATTGGCATCCTGCCCGGCAGCGACCCACACCTGCGCAGCGAGGCTGTGGTTTACACCGCACACCTCTCCCACCTGGGGAGCCATGACATTCCAAGCGGTGCAGCTACGATCTGGAACGGTGCTCGCAACGGTGCTCTTGGGATCGCAGGTCTGCTGGAACTGGCGCGAGCCGCAGCCCAAGGACCGCCTCCGCGACGGACCCTAATCTTTGCAGCGCTAGCAACCCAGCAGGGCGACTTCGCCGGAGCAACACAGCTTCTGAGCAAGCTACCAACTCCCGTACACCGCATCATCGCCCACATTAGCTTGGACATGCTCTCGCCACAGGCAGCGTCCGCTCAGCTGCTTCAGGTAGGCCGCGGCAGGTCCTCGATTGACCTGTTTCTGAATAAAGTCGCCAAGTCCCGCAAGCGACCAGTCACCAGCGAACCCAATCCGGAGCGCGGCCTGTACTATCGCAGCGACTCCCTTCGCTTTGCCGAGGCTGGCATCCCCAGCCTGCTACTGGCTCCTGCCGACCTAACCACCTACTTACAACAGCAGTTCAACCAGTCCACCGACACTTACAGCGACGCCTGGACCTTTGAGGCTACGGCGCAAGATCTGCAACTCTTGTACCTCACGGGTCTACAGATTGCAGAAGCCAAGACAGCGCCCACCTTCAACGCCAACGATGAATTTGCCAAACCCGCCAGCAACAGCCGCAAATAGGTGCAATAAAAAAACCAGGCGAGCGCACCGTCGGTGACACTGGCCTGGTCTGGGCGAAGCAAAACGCGGAGGCTACTTCTTCAAGACGATGTTCAAGCCGCGGATCGAGTTAAACGGCGAGCCGCCCTTGCCGCCTTGTGGTGCGCCCTTCCCTGCATCACGATTGTCTGCTCGGTCGCGATTACTGCGATCTGGGTTGTTATCGCTGCGACGCTCTGGGGCACGCGTCTCAGCTGGTTTACGCGGCGGCGCCTCGTGTGAAGCGGTACCGCGATCGCGCTGACCGCCTTTCTCGGGTGCTCTCTCTGCATCACGACGCGGAGGCCGGCTGTCACGACCGCCCTCGGGACGACGCTCGCCGCGCGCATCTTGCGGTCGCCCAGGCCCACCCGCTCCACCGGCAGCCGGACGAGCCTGCGCATCACGAGGCTTGCGAACCTCTGCCGGCTCACTCTTGGGAGCCTCGGTCGCGCCTTTGATCGATAGACCAATACGCATCCGATCAAGCTCGACCTTGAGCACCTTGACCTTGACCCGATCGCCGACCTTAACGGCCTCTGCCGGGTCTTTGACGAAGCGGTGCGCCAGCTCCGAGACATGCACCAAGCCATCCTGGTGTACGCCCACATCTACGAACGCGCCAAAGTTAGTCACGTTGGTGACGACACCGTTGAGGACCATACCTTCTTGAAGGTGCGATACCTCAGTGACATTTGGATTAAATCCAACTTCCTCAAACTCCCGACGAGGATCGCGACCCGGCTTCTCAAGCTCCGCCAAGATATCGCGCAGTGTTGGCTCGCCTCGGCGCTCATCGATGTAGCGCGAAATCTGAATGCGGCTCACCAGCTCGCGGCTACCGATCAGCTGATGCACAGCGACGCCAAGATCCCGCGCCATCGACTCCACCACGTCATAGCTCTCCGGATGCACTGCCGAGCTATCGAGTGGGTTTTGGCTGTTCTCTCGGATGCGCAAAAATCCCGCCGCCTGCTCAAATGCCTTGGGACCCATGCGCGGCACTTGCAGAATCTGCGCTCGACTGACGAAAGGTCCATTTTGGCTGCGATAGGTGGCGATGTTGTTGGCCAGCGTTTCACCGATGCCAGCGACGTACTGCAGCAGCCGTGGCGAGGCGGTGTTCACATCTACGCCAACTTGGTTTACGCAGCTCTCAACCACCTGATCCAGCTGCTTCTTCAGCGTCGGCTGATGCACATCGTGCTGATACTGACCAACGCCGATCGACTTGGGCTCGATCTTAACCAGCTCGGCCAGCGGATCTTGCAACCGACGACCAATCGAAACCGCGCCACGCACAGTCGGGTCATAAGTCGGCATCTCCTGACGACCAATCTCCGAGGTCGAGTACACCGAGGCACCGGCCTCGTTCACCATGACGATCTTGACGCCCGGCATCTTGCCCTGTGCCGCGAGCCGCCGAACAAAGGCCTCGGTTTCGCGACTTGCGGTGCCGTTGCCGATCGCAATGGCTTTGATCTTGTGCTCAGCGATCAGCTGCTCAACGCGCGTCGCGGCATCACCACGACGGGCCTCGCTCTGGGTCGGAAACACTACGTCGTGCCCAAGCAAGTCGCCTTTCTCATCGATGATCGCAACCTTGCAGCCGGTACGGAATCCGGGGTCAAGCGCCAGCACACGACTGCCCCCAAGTGGTGCCGCGAGCAGCAAATGTCTCAGGTTTTCGGCAAAGACACGTATCGCCTCAGCATCGGCACGCTCACGCAGGGCCAAGCGCACATCGACCTCAATCGCGGGCTTCAGCAGTCGCTCCCACGCATCGGTGATTGCCAAGTCCACTTCACGAACCAGCGAGGCTCGAGCGTTCCTGATGAATTGCGAGCGAATGATACCGATGGCGATATCGCGATCTAGCTCCAGGGTGACGCGCAACACGCCATCTTTTTCGCCTCGCCGAAGGGCTAGCATGCGATGCGACGGCAGCGTCTTTACTGCCTCTTCATACTCAAAGTAGTCGGCAAACTTGGCTGCCGGATCTTCCTTCTTTGGGTCCTTGGGAGTCGCCACACGAGGAGCGCCGGGCTCTTTTTCGTTGCCAGGCTCGGGAGCGGCGTTCTCGTCTTCATCTTTGCGCTTGATCTGCCGCGAGCGCATAAGCCCGGACTCCATCGCCATCGCTCGCAGCGCCGCGCGCACATTGGCATCGTCCGAGATCACTTCTGCCACGATGTCGCGTGCCCCAGCGAGGACACTGTCAACATCCAGCAGACCATGCTCGGCGCTGATATACGGCGCAGCGACCTCATCTCGCGACGGCCCACCTTCAGCCGTCTGAGACTGCTGCGCCAAAATCAGCAACCCGAGCGGCTCAAGACCCTTTTCCTTTGCGATGGTCGCCCGCGTCCGCCGCTTTGGCTTATACGGCAGGTACAGATCCTCAAGCTCGGTCTTTGACAAAGTCCCAATCAGCCGCCGCTCAAGCCCAGGCGAGAGCTTTCCTTGCTTGTGAATCTCCGTCAGGATCGCGGTCTTGCGTGCCACAAGCTCAGTCAGATATGCGCCGCGCTCTTGGATCGACCCGATCTGGACCTCGTCCAGGCCCGACGTGACCTCTTTGCGGTAGCGCGCGATAAAGGGAAGCGTCGCACCTTCATCAAGCAGCGCCAGGGTCCGTCGCACCTGCTCCGCACGGAGCCCAAGCTCGCCCGCGATTACTTGAGCTCGGTCTAGCTGCACGTTCCAGCTGCCTGGGGTTGTGGCAGCCCCCGCACTCGGTGCGCTCAGCGAACCAGGCGGTAGCGACGAAGAGGATGAAAATGAAGAATCACCAAGGCTAGCAGGAAGGTCTTGAGGTTCAGACATGGCATCCCTGAGGTACACTAAATCGCCGACGGGAATCAAGTTGAGAATGGGGACCCCCGGCAGTGGCGGTTAGCGAAGGCCGAGCGCCACCGCCCACCAGCAGACGGATGGTTATCACCAGCGATGAGGCGCAAAACCGCCGTGGGCATGCTGGTGATCGCGCAGACAACCTCAGCCTTGGCCGCAACCACCGACAGAAACCTCTCGCGCAAGCGCAACGAGAGCAACGGCGCCACGGCCAGGTTTGCTAGCGACCGCATCAATCAAGCACCAAGCCCCGCCCCTGATTACTAAGTTGTTAGGCCCGCATCCAAAAGCGAGGCGCGCAAACGGACTAGCGGCCACTTCCTCGATGTTTCTCCTCGGTACCACAGGGCACTTGTGAGCGTTGACTGGTCTAGAGTAACTTTAAGAACATGGCCCGATTTAGGCTGCGCATGCGCACCATGGAGATCAACTTGCCGCTTGGCGAGATCATCATTGGTCGCGGGCCGGAGTGCTATCTCCGCGTCGATGAACCCATGGTTTCCAGGCGCCACGCGCGCCTGCGAGTAACCGCCAACTCTGTCTCGGTCGAGGACTTGGGCAGCCGCAATGGCTCTCGCGTCAACGGGATCAATGCCACAAGTGCCGTCTCGTTAAACGCAGGCGACATCTTGGGCGTCGGTACGCAGCAGTTTACGCTGGAGCGCGAAGACGATCCGTCGCCGCACCGACCTACCGTAAACTACACGCCGCAGTGGAATGCGCCGCAAACTGCCGCCCACCCAGTGAGCGTCTCTACAAACGTCGAAGACACCTCGGCAAACCCGGTTTCTGTGGCCTCGGTAAGCACCTTTAGCGTAGCCGGTATGACAAACCCAGGGCTTGCGGGTAACGTCTCGCTGACGAGTATGCCGCCCACCGACGCTGGTACGCTGCTCCCAGATGGACCGACGCACATCTCGCACAACGACGCCGAACCCAACGATGCGCCTGGCTCGTCAAATCGCGGCTCGGCCTACCGCCTGTTCTGGGGCCTCTCGGACAAAGTGCTGGCGATGGGCCGCATCGACGAAGCCGAGCGAATGATGGGCCCACGGCTGACCGAGATGCGCACCCGCGCTGAAAACGGCGACGTTCCAGAAGACACCGTAATCATGGAAGCCCTGCGGCGCGCGCTCCGCCTGGCTGCATCGACGAAGAAAGACCAGTGGTTTGCCTGGCTGTTCGACTACTCAAGGCTGTGCAAGTACAAGATGCCGCTGCCGCTTCTCGACGAGATCTACGCACAGATCTTCGTCTGCCGGCCTGCCATCAGCGGCAAAATTGTAAGCTACGCGCAGACGATTGAAGACGAAGTGATCGTCGTGCGCCTAGCCACCCTTCGCAGACTCTGCCGCGAGTAGTAACTGCGCCAACCGGTAAGACCTCAGCGCAAGCCCTCCCCCGCAACTGTATCTCCGATGCACAAAGTAACGACCGCGCGGGTCTGCGCGACGGCGACTGCCCTTTGTCAAGCCCCACAAAACCAAGCGGGACCTCCCTGCTCAAACGCAATCGAGGCAAAGGCTCGGCAAAGATTGCGATTTGTTCGCTAGAAAAGTAAAGTAAGCCTATGGCTCTAGCTGCCTCTACCGCTATCCAAGACCCTTCTTTGTCAGCGACCACGCCGAGGACCGCCTACCGTGCCGCCGGATTTTTCCGACGAGCCGCAGCAGCAGTCATCGACATCCTGCTGATCTTCCCGGTGCTTGCAGTCTTGGGCATCCTGCTCTGCGTGGTGCTGGGACAGCCCATCCCTCGCCTAGCCGAGCTGAGTCCGGATCTGCTTCTAGCCTCACTTCTCGACGGCAACCTCGCCGGGGAAGCGCTGCTAGTCCTGGGCACGATCATCACCCTGCTGTACTTTTTTATCTTTCACGCCACGCGTGGCCAGACGCCGGGGAAGCAAGCTCTGGGGCTGCTCGTCGTCGATGTCTACGGCGAAAAGCCCGGTCTGGCTAAGTCGCTGTTCCGCACCGTGGGGTATGCGCTCTCAGCGCTGCCCTTCTCGCTGGGTCTTTTGTGGATCGGGTTTGACCGAGAAAAGCGCGCCCTACACGACTGGGTCGCCGGTACCTACGTGGTGCTTGCACAATGAGTTCTCGTCTATCTTCTCTACTGGTTCAGGACGGTCTGGTCTCCGCAAAGCGCGTCGCGGATGCCTTCCAACGTCAGGTCATTTACGGCGGCACGCTCGATAGCAACCTACTTGAGCTGAAGGCTGTAGACGAAGACGACCTCATCAACTACCTCGGTCGTGCCGACGGACTGCCGACGCAGCCGACGGGCATCCATGCCGCTGGGGAGCCCTCGACAGATGTGCTGCAAGTCTTTACCCGGGAAGTCGCTGAGCGTTTCCGCGCCGTGCCTACCGCGCTCCTGCCGGGTGGAATTTTGCGCGTCCTCGTTGCTGACGGTGTGGAGATCACCGAGATGGATGCGCTGGCCTTAGAAGTCCAGCAGCGCATCGAGCCATGGATCGTCCTTGAGTTTCGCTTCGTGGAAGCGATGGAGCGCGTCTACGGTGTCAGCGTCCCCAGTCGGTACTCACGACTGCTCACGCGGAGCAATACCGC